>DATNLB010000290.1:0-11326 GCA_035603095.1 Candidatus Acidiferrales bacterium | reverse complement strand
GGTGATGATGGGACGCTTCACGCTGGGAAGGATCGCCTGCACGTTGGGCTCATCGATACATAGAATCACCGCACCGTAGAATGGCACGCGATTCACAAACTGGATGAAAGCGCCCTGAATATCTTCGAGCGAGATGTATTGGTCGAGATGTTCGCGATCGATCGTAGTCACCACCGCGACTACCGGCGCGAGCATCAGGAAGCTGCGGTCGCTCTCATCGGCTTCCACTACAAAATATTCGCCTTTGCCGAGCCGCGCGGTCGTGCCCATCTGGTTGACTTTCCCGCCGATCACAAACGTGGGGTCAAGATTCGCCGCCGCCAGCACCGAAGCGACGATCGAGGTCGTAGTCGTTTTGCCGTGCGCGCCGGCCACGGCGATTCCGTATTTCAACCGCATCAGCTCCGCTAGCATCTCCGCGCGTGGAATCACCGGAATTTTCATTTTGTGCGCTTCGATGACTTCGGGGTTATCCGCCTTCACGGCGGAGGAAGTCACGACAACGTGCGCCCCGTCGGCATTGGAAGCCTTATGACCCTCGTAAACCGTGGCACCCAGATTCTGGAGGCGCTCGGTGATCGTGGAAGGCTTGGTGTCCGAGCCGGACACGGAATAGCCGAGCGTCAGGAGCACTTCGGCGATGCCGCTCATGCCGATGCCGCCAATACCGACGAGGTGAATCCGTTGAAAATTGCGGAATGAGCCCATCATGCGCTTGCCCTCTGCCGATTTCCTTGCACGTTCGCGGCCTCTTCGATGAGATTCACGATGTCGCGCGCGGCATAAGGGCGGGCAAGTCCGCGCGCGGCGGTTGATAGTTTTTCGATCTCCTGGGGCTGGTTGAGGAGAGAAAAGATTTCGCCGGTCAGGCTTTCGGCCGTGAGTCCCGCTTCAGAAATCAGGCGGCCGGCGCCCGCGCGAGTCATTTCCTGCGCATTGCGCAATTGGTGGCTGTCGGTCGCCCTTCCGAAAGGGATGAAGATAGCGGCCCGGCCCGCAGCAGCGATTTCCGCTGCGGTAATGGCTCCCGCCCGGCAAACAATCATATCTGCCCAGGCAAAGCGTTCCGCCATGTTCGTGAGGAAGGGGACAACCTCCGCATTGATTTCGCGCCGCGCATAAGCGGTGCGTACAGCATTATAATCGCGCTCGCCGGTCTGATGCACGATAGCCAGTTCATTTTTGCGGGCGGCGAGGCGGTCCATGGCATCGACAAATACCCGGTTGATCGGCAACGCTCCCTGGCTGCCGCCGGTGACGAGCAGCCGAAACGGCTTTCCCGGCCTCCGCGGTGAGATGGAGAAGAACTCCGAGCGCACGGGGCAACCCGTGACGACGGCCTTTTTTCCCCACTCCCGTGCAGAAAGTTCATAGCCGGTGGCAATTCGTGTAGAAATTCTCGCTAGCACCCTGTTCGTGAAGCCCGGTTCGGCGTTCGGTTCGAAGATGACATTGGGCACGCGTCCCAGCCAGGTGGCCAGCAGCATGGGCCCTGCGGCATATCCGCCGACACCAAACGCCGCGACAGGTTTGTGCTTGCGCAAGACGTGCCGCGCATCGAGCATCGCCGGAGCGAGCATCGCCAAATTCTTGAGAAGCGTGGCACCACCCTTGCCCTTCAATCCAGCCACGCGCAGCGTTTCTAGGGGCAGTCCGGCCTGCGGCACGAGCTTCATTTCGATTCCGCGTTGCGTTCCTACCAGCACGACTTCCCTTTCGCTACCTCTCGAAAGCCATTCCTGCGCGATGGCCAGCGCCGGAAAAACATGTCCGCCCGTGCCGCCGCCTGCAATCAGCAATTTCACTGGCAGCGCTCTTGCCGGAGAGCGGCGCAGAATCCCGACAGGGTCGGGACAGGTGCGGCGCTCCTACAACTGAAATTCTCCTGCCATGGCTCTGATACTTTCATGCTTCTGTCGCCTGCTGCGAAATATTCAGAAGCACACCAGTGGCCAGCAACATGACCAGCAAACTTGATCCGCCGTAGCTGATGAACGGCAGCGGGATGCCTTTCGTCGGAACCATCCCTAATACCACCGCGAAATTAATCAGCGCCTGGCACAAGACCATCGCGGTTATTCCCAGCGCCAGGAGCCGCCCGAATCCGTCCGGCGCACCGAACGCCGCACGCATCCCTCGCGAGCCGTAAACGACAAAGAGCGCAATCACGATCATCGCCCCGATAAAGCCTAGTTCCTCGCAGATCACCGCATAGATAAAATCCGTGTGCGCCTCCGGCAAATAGAAAAGTTTTTGTTTGCTCTCCATCAGGCCTACGCCCGTGAAGCCGCCGGAACCGACGGCGATGAGCGACTGTAACAACTGAAATCCAGCGCCTTGCGGATCGGAATCCGGGTGCAGAAAAGCGGTCAATCGGGCTTGCCGGTACGCCACCTGCGTGATGAGCAGATACACCATGGGAACCGCTCCCGCGAGCCCCACCGCGAGCCATTTCCACGAGAGACCTCCAACGAAAAGAATGGCCGCGGCCACCACGAGAATATCGATAGACGTCCCAAGGTCAGGTTGCAGCAAAATCAATGCGACAAAGGCCAGAATGGGAGCTGCTGCTGGAAAAATCGTCTGCCAGAAATCTTCTTTGCGGAATTCCATGCTGGCCTTGTTGCGGCGCTTTTGATCCAGAAACCACGCTAGATAAAGAATGGTGGCGAGTTTCGCCAGCTCCGACGGCTGGATGCCCACCGGGCCGAACTTGATCCAGCGATGCGTGGCATGGGACTTGTCGAGGAAAAAAGTGCCGACGAGCAAGAGCAAGACGACGCAAACCACGGGGTAAATGACCGCGGGCTCGCGCAGACGCCGATAGTCCGTCTTCATCAAAGCGAACATTCCCAAAAGGCCGATGAATAGCCACGCGGCCTGGCGGACGAGAAATATGTACGAGTGGCCGTACTGCTGTTCCGCGGTAACTGCGGAAGCGCTGAAAATCATCACGGCGCCGAACAGACAGAGCGCCAGCGTCACTCCAAAGAGCCAGCGGTCATTTTCCAATCGTCTCGGCACGTTCTCTCACCCTCTTCCGGAAGATGTACTCGCCGCTTGCCGCATCAATTGATGCACCAGTTCCTTGAAGACGCGGCCGCGGTGTTCGTAGTTCTGAAACTGATCGAAGCTGGCACATGCCGGGGCGAGGAGCACGACGTCGCCGGGCCGCGCCGCATGCGAAGCAATTTCCACGGCGCGCTCGATCGTTCCGGCGCGCTCGATGGCCACGCTGCCAGTGATCTGTTTTTCAATTTTTTCTGCCGCAGCACCGATCAGCAACGCAAGAATGGCCTTCTCACGCAACGGCCTTTGCAGCACGGTGTAATCGCTACCTTTGTCTTTCCCGCCCAGAACGATCAGGATGCGTCCGGGAAAAGCATCCAGGGCCTTCAGCGTGGCATCGACATTGGTGGCCTTTGAGTCGTTGTAATAGCGCACGCCACCGACCTCTGCTACGAATTCCAGACGATGCTCGACGCCCGCGAACGACCGCACTCCTTTCGCGATAGCCATGGGTTCGGCGCCGGCGAGACGCGTCGCCGCTACGGCCGCAAGGACGTTTTCGACGTTGTGTGCCCCCGGCAGAGGAATCTCCTGGAGGCTCAATACCACCTCTTCTTCGCCGCCATTGCGAAAGATAATTTCGTTTTCCCGCACGAACGCACCTTGCACCACGCGCTGCCTCCGGCTGAACCAGAACACCTGTGGCTTCGTTGGTGCCAGGGACGTGGTCGCCGGATCGTCCGCGTTCAGCACCGCGCTGTCCGCTTCCGTCTGGTTCTCAAAGATGCGCGCTTTGGCGCGGCCATACTCTTCGAGCGTATGATGCCGGTCCAGATGGTCGGGCGTGAGATTCAAGAACACACTGATGTTGGGCCGAAATGTTTCAATCAACTCCAGCTGAAAACTGCTCAACTCCGCCATGGCAATGGTGTCGTCGGTGGTCTGCTCCACTCGCGAAATCAAGGGAGTACCGATGTTCCCGGCGAGAATCGTGGAAAAACCAGCGCCTTTCAAAATGTGCTCGATCAAGGAGGTCGTGGTCGTCTTCCCGTTCGAGCCGGTGATCCCGATCAACCGTCCCTCCAGGAAACGGCCCGCCAGCTCCACCTCGCTCCAGATAGCGACACCCTTCGCGCGCGCGGCCTGCAGCAAGGGAGCATCGGCGGGCACGCCAGGGCTCGGAACGATCAGGTCCTGTTCGAGAAATGTATTTTCCCGGTGGCCGTCCAGCTCCAGGCTTACGCCCGCAGTGCGGAGTGGCGCAATCGCTTCGCCGATTTCGTTTTCCGTCCGCGCATCCGTCGCCGTCACGTTGGCGCCCCGCGCGGCGCAAAAGAGCGCGGTGGCCACACCCGTCCTGGCTAGTCCCACGACCAGCACGCGCTTGCCCCGCAACTCGAACGGATTCGGCATTAATCTCACAAAATTCCTTAACCGGGCTGCTTCACTACCTCAGCTTCAACGTCGTCAGCGCAAACAGCGCAAAAACCAGCGCGGCGATCCAAAACCGCACGATCACTTTCGATTCGCTCCAACCGAGCAATTCGAAATGGTGGTGGATGGGCGCCATGCGGAAGATGCGCTTGCCGCGCAGTTTGAACGAGCCCACCTGCAGAATCACGGAAAGTGCTTCAATAACGAAGATACCGCCGACGAAAAAGAGCAGGATTTCCTGCTTGATGATCACTGCGATGGTTCCCAGCGTTCCGCCCAGCGACAAGGAGCCAACGTCGCCCATGAAGATTTCGGCGGGATGCGCGTTGTACCAGAGAAACCCGAGCGATGCCCCGACGAGCGCTCCGCAGAATACCGTTAGCTCGCCGACGCGCGGGATGTACTGAATCTCGAGATAGGTGGCCCAGCGGTAGTTGCTGCTCACGTAGGTCAAAACCGTAAGCGCGCCGGCCGCGATGACCGTGCAGCCGATCGCCAGGCCATCAAGCCCGTCCGTCAAGTTCACCGCGTTGGAAGAACCCACAATGACGATTGCCGTGGCCACAAGAAAGGGTAAAAACGCGAGCGGCCAGAGGTGCCCGGAAAAATGAGATTGACCGAGCAACGAGTGAATCACAAGATCGGGATGGAATCGCTTCAAGAAGGGAAAGACAAACTGCGTCGAGTACGCGCTGTTGGTGGCCAAAACAAGAAGAACGACGCCGACGATCAGGCTGACGAAAACCTGGAAATAAATTTTCTTCTTCGCTGTGAGACCCAGATTGCGCTGCTTCGAGACCTTCGCGTAGTCATCGATGAAGCCAATCACGGCAAAACCGAACAGCGCGAATAGCGAGAGCAGGATAAATGGATTGGTCAGATCCGCCCACAAGAGAACCGGCACAGCCGTGGAGATTACGATGAGCACGCCGCCCATCGTCGGCGTGCCGGCCTTCTTTTTGTGTTCCTGGGGACCCTCCTCGCGAATGAATTGGCCGATTTGCAATTCGCGAAGACGCCGGATGAGCCAAGGACCGAAAACCAGCGCCAGAAACATGGCCGTGAGACTCGCGTACACGGTTCGCACGGTGATGTAGCGGAAAACATTCAGGGGGCTGAAGTAGCGCTGCAGCGTGTGGTAGAGGAGGTAGTAAAGCATCTCAGTGCTGTACCTCCTGATCCAAAGTTTCGCCGGGCGCAGCGTGCCGCGCGATCAACGACTCCACAATGTGCTCCATCTTCACGCCCCGCGAGCCTTTCACCAGCAGCAGATCGCCGGACACGATAAAGCTCTCCAGAAATTCGGCGGCTTCCTGCGGCGTTGCGAAAAATTTGGCCCGTTCGCGCGGGAGTCCCGCGGCCACGGCGCCTTCCACGATCTGTGCCGCATCACCGGCCACGCCGATGATCCAATCGATCTTCCCGATCTTGGCGGCAAATTGTCCGGCCTCGCGATGCAGTTCGGGTGAAGCCGTGCCGAGCTCGCGCATCTCACCGGCGGCGAGGATGCGCCGCCGAAAATTCGGCGTCGCCGCCAGCAATTCCGTCATGGCCCGCAGCGCCGCGGGACTCGAGTTGTAGCTGTCGTTGATGAGTGCCGCTCCATTCGAAAATTGCAACAGTTCCCCGCGCATCGCCGGCGCTCGCAACGAGAGAAACACGCTTTGCGCCTCCGCCGCGCCGATGTCCCATACGCTTGCCGCCGCCAGCGCCGCCAGCGCGTTGGCAATCGCGTGACGCCCGGGAACATTCAGCTCCAGCCGCACGCGGCCCTCAGGATTTACATAGTCAAACGCCGATCCCAGGGCTCCGCGGTCGTCGATCTCCTGCGCCATGAAAAACGCCGGCTTTTCCATGCCATACGTCAACACGCGCCCGGGGGCGAAAGCCCCGAAGGCGGCGACGCGCGGATCATCCGCGTTGAGCACCGCAGTCGACTCGTGTCCGTTCAATCCCTCGATCAACTCGCGCTTCGCGAGCGCAATCTCATCCACCGACGCAAAAAACTCCAGGTGCGCCGGCGAAACACGCGTCACAACTCCTACATCCGGCTTGGCAATCGCCGCCAGCCGTGCAAGTTCGCCGCGGCGCGACATTCCCATTTCCAGCACCGCCGCTTGATGCGTTTCCTCCAGGCGAAGCAGCGTCAGTGGCAACCCGTACTCGTTATTAAAGTTTCCTTCCGATTTCAGTACCCGCAACTTCGCGCCCAGCAGTGCCGCCAGGATCTCCTTCGTGGTGGTCTTGCCGACAGAACCCGTGACGCCGGCAATTTTCCCGCCCCAGGACTTGCGCACTGCGCGCGCCAGTTGTTTGAGCGCATCGAAGGTGTCGGCCACCGCAACGCAGCGGTCTCTGACGGGGACTGCGTATCGCGAAAGCTCCGCCTCCGCCACCACTGCCGCAATGGCTCCACTTTCCAAGGCACTAGCCACATGGTCGTGTCCGTCGTGACGCGGTCCGTGGATGGCGATGAACAGTTCTCCGGCACGAATCGCGCGAGAATCAATCGACACGCCGGCCACCCGGGCCAAGGTGTTGAGTCCCGTCCCCGGCCGAGTACCCAGAGCGTCAGCCACCTGCGCAATCGTCCACCGCATAAGTTCCTCAAAGGATTCGTCTTACTCCAGCACCGAACGGCTCGATGTGTTCTCAACGTTTTGAGGGCTCCTCCTTTCGAGAGGTCAGCAATTGGCCCGCCCCGATCATCTCGAGACCCGAGCGCCCTCGTCACACCTACGAACCAAGCGCGCTAGGTGCCAAACCCTGAGCCGCCATTCACCGGCTCGTTTCGCGGCCCTTCAAAGCCACGTTCGCGCAAGGCGCGACGTGCAATTTCGCGGTCGTCAAATTCAAACGTCTTGTCCCCGATAATCTGATAATTCTCGTGACCCTTTCCGGCCAGCAGCACGATATCTCCGCTGCGGGCTTCCTCCATGGCCATGCCGATGGCCTTTTCCCGGTCCGGCTCGATCAGATATTTTCCGGCAGTTTTCTGGAGTCCCACGATAATGTCGCTGATAATTTTCAGCGGGTCTTCGCTGCGTGGATTGTCGCTGGAAAGAATGGTCAGGTCGCTCAACCGGCCGGTGACTTCCCCCATAACGGGCCGCTTGGTCCGGTCCTTTTCCCCGCCGCAGCCAAACAGCGTGATGATGCGGGCCTTGGGATTCAGCTCCCGCGCCGTTCGAATCAGATTCTCCAGTGCATCGTCGGTGTGCGCATAATCGACGATCACCAGGAAGGGCTGCCCGAGATCGATCCGCTGGAAACGGCCCGAAACGCTTTCCAGATTCCGGATGCCGCTTTCAATGGCATCATTCGAAAGACCCAGCGCTTGTGCCGCTCCCATCGCCGCAAGAATGTTGTAGACGTTGATCCGGCCGACCAACCGCGATACCACGTGCACCTTTCCGTTCGGCGTGTGCGCCGTAAACGTCAAGCCATCGAAAGTCAGTTGAAATTTCTTTGTGGTGATGTCTGCGTCCGATTCCAGTCCGTAGGTGACGGTTTTCTTCGCCAGGCCCGCCAGCCGCTTGCCAAATTCGTCGTCCGCATTTAGCACCGCGACTTCAGGCGCGCCCGCGCCCGTGCCTTCGAAGAGCCGCTTTTTTGCGGCGAAATAATCCTCAAACGTTTTGTGAAAATCCATGTGCTCGCGCGTCAGGTTGGTGAAGACCGCGGCTTGAAAATGGCATCCCCAGAGCCGGTCCATCGCCAGCGCATGCGAGCTGGCTTCGAGCACCGCGTACGTTCCACCCGCATCGCGAATCTCCGCAAAAAATCCCTGCAGGTCAACCGATTCCGGCGTCGTATTTGACGCTGGATAGTCCCCGAGCGGGGTGTGATAGGCGATCGTTCCGAACAGGCCGGTCTTGGCCCCGGAAGCCTTGACGATGGCATCCACGACCGAAGTAATGGTCGTCTTTCCGTTCGTGCCGGTCACCGCAACGAGTTGCAGTGCGTTCGCGGGGTGCTCCAGGAAATTCGCCGCAGTGATCGCCAGCGCCTTGCGCGCTCCTCGAACCTGAATCCACGCCACACCTGGCGGAAATTTTCCGGGAGCTGGCTCTTCGCTCGCGATGGCCACCGCGCCTCGCTTGAGAGCGTCCTGAATGAATTTGTTTCCGTCGGCCTTGGCTCCATACAAGGCAAAGAAAAGCGCGCCCGGTCGCACCTTCCGCGAATCACAGGCCACCTGGTGAATTTCCAGGCTACTCGCGCCCGCAGGCGGATCCGTCTCCACACCTTGCAGCACTTCGATCAGCTTTCTTCCGCTGTCCGCTGAGCTTTCCCGGGCAGAGCGCTTTCGTTGGCTATCAGTCTGGTTCGTGGCGGCGTCCTGTACTTGATCTTCCTGGGTCAATTCAATTTTCATCCTAATGCCTTACCCTGTGGCGAGGCTGCGCGATCTTCGGCGCCGGTGTTCCGAACTGCACGGTGATCTTCGCGCCCCGCCGCACTTTCGTTCCCGCGGCAGGCGTCTGATTCGTAGCAAGATTGCTGCCAACTAGAATGGGGTCCAGCCCCAACCGAAGGCAAATCTCCGTTACGTCGCGCATCGTTTTTCCGGAGAGGTCCGGCACCTGAATGTCGCCCCCCTCATCCTCTGCTACGGTCACGGAGGGCGTCTGACTTTTGCCCCCTTTCGTATTTGGTGCGGTTGACTCCAAAAGAGGTTGGTCGGGTAGCCCCGAGAAATCCGTCGGCGTGAAATCTTCAAGCGTAGCGCTGTCCGAAACCTCGCGATTCTTGTACGCGGCCTTTACGAGCCGGGGGCTAATCGGCACATCGCGCGGCACATCCAGATGCGGCAAAACCTGCTCCGCGATGCGCTTGAAAACCGGCGCGGCCACCTGCCCTCCCTCGTGTTGCCCGACCGGCGAATCCAGCGATACCAGAATCGTCACCGCCGGGTCGTTGATTGGGGCAAAACCGGTGAAAGAAGCAATCAGCTGCGTCGGCGAATATCGGCCCGTCGCCGGATCGATTTTCTGCGCGGAGCCTGTTTTCCCCGCGGAGGTCCAGCCGTCGAGACGCGCAAGCTTTCCTGTGCCGTTCAGTACAACCCCTTCCATGAGTCTCCGTAGGGTCGCCGCCGTTTCCGGTCGGATCACTTTCCTCGGCTCGGATGGCGCCAGCAGGCCTTCCGCAGGGATTACCTTATCTCCCCGCCTCAGCTCCGCGATGACGTGTGGTTTGTAAAACATTCCTCCGTTGGCAATCGCGGAGACGGCGCTGATGAGCTGCACCGGCGTGACCCCGACTTCCTGCCCCATCGAGATCGATCCGATCGAGACTGCCGACCAGCTTTCAAGGCGCCGCAGAATGCCTTTGCTTTCTCCCGGCATGTCCACGCCGGTCGGCTGCCCAAAACCAAATGCCCGGATATAGTCGTAAAATTTCGGCGCTCCCAGCCGCAGCGCAATCTTGATCGCGCCAACGTCGCTCGATTGCGCCAGAATGTCCGCGACATTCAGCAAGCCAAACGGCTTATGATCGCGGATGCGGTGCCCCGCCACGTATACCGCCCCGTTCTCGCAATCGAAAACTTCCTCCGGCCGCGTGATCCCCTGATCGAACGCCGCCGCCAGCGTAATGAGCTTGAAAGTTGATCCGGGCTCGTATAGCGCGCTCACCGCACGATTCATCCGCGCTTCCGCAGGCGACTCGTTCGCCGCGTTGGGATTGAACTTCGGCCAGTTCGCCAGCGCGAGGATTTCGCCGGTATTCGGATTCATCACCATCACGGTGCCTGCCAGGGCACGCGTCTTGGCAATCGCCGCGGCCAGCTCGCGCTCTGCGATGTACTGGATTTTCTCGTCGAGCGTGAGGACCACGTTCGCGCCACGTTCCCGTTGCGCCTCTCCGCCATCGAACCAGCGCTGGCGCGCGTCGGCCATCACAATGATCTTTTCGCTCTTGCCCCGGATCTGGCCATCCAATTCGTATTCGATCCCGCCTAAGCCCTTTTCATCGAGATCGACGAAGCCCAGCACATGCGACGCGAGGTCGCGCTTCGGATAGATGCGCTGATTTTCTTTTTGGAAATAGACGCCTTTCAGATTCAGCGCCTCCACGGCTTCCTTTTTGTCGGGCGGCAGCTTGCGCGCAATCCACACAAACGAGTGCGAGGATTCGAGCCGCGCTTCGAGCACTTCGCGTGGAATTCCAAGGACACCGGAGAGCAGCCGCGCCGCCAGTTGCTCGTCGCCAAGTTCGGAGGGCACCGCGAATGCCGAATCCACCGGGATGCTCATCGCCAGCGGGTGCATGTTGCGATCGTAGATTGCCCCGCGCTTGGGCGTGATTTCGATCACGCGCTGCTGCTGGCGGTGCGCCCGGGCCATGTATTCGCCGTGAAGGAAAAGTTGCAGGTATCCCAGCCGCCCAAGAACGGCCGTCATCCACACGAGCGTGAGGCATGCAACAATCAACAGACGGTTGACCGTCATACGGTCACCATTCCATTGGGCCGCTCGGCGGTCACCATTCGAATCGGCCGACTTGCGGTCACGCACGGAATTTACCGTTATGCGGCCACCTGTTGCGGCGTGGGCACGGTTTTCTGGCATGGCGAAATCAAATCGATAAGCGCTCCGCCGGGGAGTTCATTTGCTTGACTGCAGACTGGTTCTCGAACCATGTGCATCAGAAAAACTACGGCGCGCGATTCCGTCGAACGTAACGTACCGCGGCCACTTCCGAGCCGTCCGGAGCTTCGTACTCCTGCACCTGCGTTGGCAGCGGCTCGGTCAAGCCCAGTTGGCGGCGCGCAATCACGTCAATGCGCATCGGATTGCGCAGTCCCGCGATTTCCAATTTCAAGGACGAGTTCAGCGAAGCCGCCTCGGCTTGCCTGGCCTTCACGTCTTCGAGCTGA
>DATNLB010000604.1:0-8738 GCA_035603095.1 Candidatus Acidiferrales bacterium | reverse complement strand
CACGCCCTGGTTGCCGCGCAGCGCGAAGTACCGTCGCTCCGGCGATGTCCGCCCATGGTGCGAAACGATCAGCTGGTTTTTGTCCAAGAACATGTCGCCCACGGCGACCGCCTCATTCAGCAAGCCGCCCGGGTTCCCGCGCATGTCCAGAATAAGGCCGTCCAGAGAGGACGCATTCAGGCGTCTCAAGGCATCCGCAATTTCGTGGTCGGTGGTCTCATTAAATCCCGACAGCCGGATATAGCCAACGCCCGGCTTCAGCATGAACGTGATATCCACCGAATGCCGCGGGATCTCGTCGCGCGTCACGGTGAAAACCAGCTGTTCCGCGTAACCTTCGCGCGAAACCGTAATCTTGACGATCGTGCCTTTCGGCCCCTTGAGCATGTCCGCTACTTCGCTGGTGGTCAGTCCGTCCGTGGATTTTTCGTCCACCTTGACGATCACGTCGCCCGGCCGGATCCCCGCGTTGTACGCTGGTGCGCCCACGTACGGCGCCATCACTACCGTGTGATTCTCCCGAGGCGCGACCACCATGCCTACGCCGTAGTACTTCCCGCGCTGGTCCTCGCGGAGCAGGGCAAACTGCTTGGCATCGAAGAAACTTGAATGGGGATCTAGCATGCGCAACATGCCAGGTATGGCGCCCTGATAAACGGCCTTATCTACATCGACCGTGTCGGCATAGTTGTTCTGCACTACGTTCAGGACTCGGGTGAAGTCCCGCACGGCCGTTTGATAATCATCCGCCGAAGCGGTCGTGGCTCGCACGTTGGGGCCGTAGACTCCCCCCAATACGGCGGATACCATCAGCACAGCTACAACAACTACAAGTCCGCGGCGCTCTGAATTCATCGTTTCCTCGCGTGACAGCCCAAACACAAATTATACCACACCTTACAAGCCCTAAACTCCGGTTTGACAGCGGCTGACACCCTTTCTATGATGCCCATGGACCCTATAGACGGCTCCCAAACGCGATGTTGAGCATTCCTCACATGATTGTGGTGTTTATCGTGGTTCTGGTCGTTTTCGGGCCACAGAAGCTGCCGGAGCTCGCCCGCGGTCTGGGCAAGCTCATGGCTGAGTTCCGCAAGGCCTCCACGGATTTTAAGAGCGCGTTCGAAGAGGAAATGCGCGACATGGAGCGCCAGGCCCTCCTGGCCGAGCGCAAAAAGGCCGCCGAAGCGGTCGCCGCTTCTGCTGCCGCCGAGCCCAGCCCACCCCTCACGGCTGCCGGGTCCGCTGCCGCAGAAACGCCCTCGAGCGAGGTTCATGCAGAAACCCGCACGGCTGAGGAACTAGTGATCTCGCCGGTTGTCGAATCGGTTCCACGCACTTCGGAAGAGCCAACCAAAACCAAGACCGAAGCGGCGGCGGTCACAAATTCCCAAGAAACTCCCCATGACGACCGTCATCCGGCCTGAATCCGTGCCAGAGCCCGAATCCAATGCGCAGATCACCACGCCAGCGGAAGAGCCCGCCGGAGCGATGACCTTCTTCGAGCACCTCAGCGAACTCCGTAAGCGCATTATCTATTCGCTCTACTCCATTGGCATCGGAGCTTTCATCGGGGTGTACGTTTCGAAGTACGTCATCAACTTCATCATCAAGCCCATCATCAAGGCCCTTACCGAAGCACACCTCAACGCCGAGCTTGTCTACACGCATCCTGCCGGATATCTGAATACCTACATCACTCTCGGCGTTTATATCGGTATCGTTCTTGCTTCGCCCGTCGTTCTTTACCAGGTTTGGCTTTTCGTTGCCCCGGCTCTTTACAAACACGAGCGCAGCGCTATGACTGGATTTGTTTTCTCGACTGTATTTCTGTTCCTCGCGGGGATCGCCTTTGGCTACTTCGTCACATTGCCGTATATCTTGCGATTCCTCGTGAGTTTTCAGGGGCCCATCAGTTCAATCAAGCCAATGATCACCGTCAACGAGTATTTTGACCTGGTACTGCTGGTGCTTCTCGGGCTGGGGCTGGTCTTCGAATTGCCGATCCTGATTTTCTTCCTGTCTCTTTTCGGCATCGTCACACCGAAATTTCTGTGGAAGAATTTCCGCTACGCCATTCTGATCATTGCCATCGTAGCCGCCATCGTGACGCCCACTCCCGACGCCATGACCATGCTCATCTTCATGGCTCCGATGGTCGGACTCTATTTCGTCGGAATCGCGGTCTCCGCCGTTGTGACGCGGCGCCGTGAGCGACGTCTGGCTGCTACCGCGGAGGCGCGTTAAATGATTCTGTTCTCTAGAATAATTCTGCGCACGGCAGCATTTGCGTGCCTCATTTCCACAGGATTCACGGGATGCAAGGCCACTGGGAACGATGCGAACGGGGCCGCGACGCAGCCGCTCCCCAATAGCCCGGCAGCTTCTGCTCCGCCGCAAGCTGCCGATGAAGCACCTCCACCGGAAAAGACCGGAGGCTTCGATGGCAAGCGCGGCTTCGCGCACGTCGCCAAGCAGGTCAGCTTCGGCCCGCGCCCTTCCGGCTCGCAGGCCATCGTGCATTTGCAGGACTATTTGCAAACCGAACTAAAAAGCTATGGATGCAACGTGGAAACAGATTCTTTCGGCGCAGACACGCCCGTCGGCCGCCTCCCCATGAAAAACATTCTCGTGAAGATTCCCGGCGAAAAGCCCGGTGTGATTCTGCTCGGCACGCATTACGACACGCTGTTGATGGACAATTTCGTGGGTGCGGATGATGCCGGCTCCTCCACCGCCGTGATGCTGGAGTTAGCTCGCTTGCTCTGCCCTCAAGAGGGGAAATACGCCGTCTGGATCGCCTTCTTCGATGGCGAGGAGGCCATGAAGCACTGGAGCGATACAGACAGCCGTTACGGCAGCCGTCAGATGGCCGCGCGCTTTTCCTCCGGCGGCGACATCAAGAAGATCAAAGCATTTCTGCTGGCGGATATCGTCGGCGGTCGCGAGGCCCAGTTCCTGCGCGAATCCAGTTCCACTCCGGCATTGATCGATCTCGTTTGGAACACTGCAGCCAAGCTAGGGTACTCTGGCCTCTTTTTGAATAACGCAACGGCCGCCCAAGACGACCACGACTCCTTCCTGAAGCGAGGCGTTCCCTCCGTCGATGTCATCGGAGACTTCGTGAACAACGGCTACTGGCACACTCCGCAGGATTCTCTCGACAAAATCAGCGCAAAAACCCTCGCCATCACCGGCCATGTTTTTCTCGAAACGGTGAAGCAGCTTCAAGCCAAGTAGTGGGGCGGACCTCTTTCTACCCGGAGCGCAGCCGAGAGGCCGAGGCCTGCCTCTTCTTCTACGCCTCGAACCGCACATCCTTTCCCTTTTGCACCGCCGAGTGTTTCCCGAACTCCTCATCATTCCGGTACGGAAAATCCGAGCGGTAATGGCTCCCCCGGCTCTCTTCGCGCGCCAGTCCCGAGCGCGCGATCAGCAAAGCCAGCGCATGCAAGTTTCGCAGCTCGTGTCCCGCGCGCCCGGGCTTCTCCGGCTTCGGCAGCTCCAGCACTTGCAACTGCTTGATCGCATCCGCCAATTCTTTTCCGCTTCGTAGAATTCCGACCTCGCGCCACATCACGTCTCGAATATTCGTCAGTGTCGCGCAGGCCGGCGATGGTTTTGAATTAGCCTTTGGCGGTTCCTTTTGTGCGGCCGAAGAATTTTCCGGCATCGGTGCAGGGCTGCCAGGCAGCGCGGCGCCGCTGCGCTTACCAGCCGGCGCGTCTTCAATCATCGCTTGCCCCGCGCGCGCCCCAAAAACCAATCCTTCGAGCAGGGAATTGCTCGCCAGACGGTTGGCGCCGTGCACGCCCGTCGCGGCCGTCTCGCCCGCGGCATACAGGCCTGCAAGCGAAGTCCGTCCCCAGAGATCGGTCTTCACTCCGCCCATCATGTAATGTGCGGCGGGACAAACCGGAGCCATGTCGGTCGCCAGGTCGAGGCCATAGCCCGCGCATGTCTCGTAGATTCGCGGGAACCGCTTCTTCAAAAACTCCTCGGTTTTTTTCGTCATGTCCAGATACACATGCGTGCTTTGAGTACGGTGCATCTCGCTGACGATCGCGCGCGCCACGATGTCCCGCGGTGCCAGTTCTTGCGCTTCGTTGTAGCGCTTCATGAATCGTTCGAGCCCGATATTGCGCAGCACCCCGCCTTCGCCGCGCAGCGCCTCGGAGAGTAGAAAACGCGGCGCGCCCTTGACCGCCAGCGCCGTCGGATGGAATTGCATGAACTCCATGTCAGATAGCACCGCTCCCGCCTCGTAGGCGATGGCCATGCCGTCGCCGGTGGCCACCTCGGGATTTGTCGTCTCCCGGTAGATCTGCCCCAGCCCGCCTGTCGCCAGCAGCACCGCTCCCGCCCGCAACTCGTGCTGCGAGCCGTCGGTTTCATCGATAAAGCGCAGCCCGGTGACTCGCCCGCCCTCGACAATCAATTCCGTCGTGAAGGCGTGCGCGCGCAGGTGCAGGTGCGGAATCGTATGCGCCCGCGCGAGCAGCGCCCGGCTGATCTCCCTGCCGGTCGAGTCGCCATGGGCATGCAAGATTCGCGAGCGGCTGTGCGCCGCCTCGCGCGTAAAAGCCAGTTTCGTTCCCGCCCGGTCGAATTCCGTCCCCCACGCGATGAGCTGTGTGATGTACTTCGGACCTTCTTCGACCAGCAGAGCCACGGCCTCGGGGCGGCACAAACCATCTCCTGCATTGATGGTGTCCTGCTCGTGC
Source organism: Candidatus Acidiferrales bacterium (assembly GCA_035603095.1). GTDB lineage: Bacteria > Acidobacteriota > Terriglobia > Acidiferrales > UBA7541 > Acidiferrum. The sequence goes on along the minus strand of DATNLB010000604.1, from coordinate 4,014 downwards.
AGTCCGATTTCATCTTCATCGGAGAGGGCCACGGCGATCCCCCCCTGTGCCCAAGCTGTCGCGGAATCGCTCAAATTGGATTTCGCCAGAACCAGGACGGTTCCGGCCTCGCTCAACTCGATCGCCGCGCGCAAGCCCGCGATTCCGCTGCCTACCACGGCGTAATCGGCGCGATAGTTTTTGTGGACGTTCGTCATAGGAGTGGGGAGTTTGGGGCCCCCGTATGTTACCACGAAGGAATTACGCCTATGACAACGGCGGCCCTGGCATGCGACGCCAGCGGGGCGTGTGTTACATTGAAAATGTCTCGCCCGTGAAAATGAAACGCATTCCCGTGAAATCATCGGCCGGCCGCTACTTCGTTGTTTCGGGCGCAGGAGCGATTCGCCGTGCCGCGCGGGAAATTGCCGCGCTCGGACGATTTTCAAGTGTGCAGGTTGTTTCCTCGCCCAAAGTCTGGCGCGCCGTGGGAAAATCGGTTCAGCGCGGCTTGCAGCTTTTGAGAGGCAGCTCCATTCATCTCTTCGATGACGCTGAGTCTGCAAAGAATCTCCGCAGCGTGGAACAGATCACCCGCTCCCTGTGCCGCGCAGGTGCCGACCGCCAATCGCTTGTGGTCGCGGTTGGCGGCGGCGTGGTCGGCGACGTAACCGGTTTTGCCGCTGCTGTCTTCTTGCGCGGAGTAAAGCTCGTGCACATCCCGACGACCCTCGTCTCCCAGGTGGACAGCTCGATCGGCGGCAAGACGGGGGTCAATCTCCCTGAAGGGAAGAACCTGGTCGGATCGTTCTATCCGCCCCAGTTGGTGCTCACCGATCCGGAACTGCTGCGCACGCTATCCGATCGCGAATTCCGCGGCGGCCTTGCGGAGGTAATCAAGCACGCCATAATCGCGGATGCGGAGATGTTCGCGATTCTCGAGAAAAATATGGACAAGGTGCTGCGGCGGGATCGCCAAGCGCTCGGTTTTCTAATCCCGCGCAACGTGGAGATCAAAGCGCGAGTGGTGAGCCGTGACGAACGCGAAGCGGGCCTGCGGGAAATCCTCAATTTTGGCCATACCTTCGCGCATGCCCTCGAGAGCGTGACGAAATACCGCCGCTATCGGCACGGTGAAGCCGTAGCCTGGGGCATGATCGCCGCGGCCTTCCTCGGACACGAACTCGGCTTGACGCGCGCGGACGACGTTTCCCGTATCGTCGCCCTGATTCGCCGCCTGGGACCGCTTCCGTCCTGGCCAGGCGTTCCGGCAACGGCTTTGCTCCGCGCCATGCGCTCCGACAAGAAAACACGCAGCGGAATCCTTCGCTTCGTTCTCTCGCCCCGCATCGGCGAAGCACGGTCGTATGACACTGTTCCTCTTCACGTCGTGGAACGCGTGCTCCATTTCACGCCCCGCCTCATCACCGCGAGTAACAAGCTTTCGTCAAGGCGCCATGGCTGAGGCTGCCGCACCGGTCAAGGGAACCCGGCCCGAAGGCGCCGTTACCGAGGCGGACGCTTCGAAAAAAGTCCGCGAAATGTTTACGCAGATCGCCCCGCGCTACGATCTGCTCAACCATCTCTTGTCATTGCAACTCGATCGCCTTTGGCGTGCCCGCGCCGCCCGCCGTCTGCAACCCATTCTCGATCGGCCCGACGCTCTCGTCCTCGATCTCTGCTGCGGAACCGGCGATCTCGCCTTCGCTCTCGCGCGTGCCGGAAAAGCTCGCATCGTCGGCGTGGATTTCGCCCATTCCATGCTGGTCCGCGCAAGAGAGAAAAGCGCCGCCCTGGCGCCGCCACCGAACCACGACTCACCAGCCCCAATGCCTTTTTTTGAAGCCGATGCTCTCCGGCTTCCGTTTGCCGGTGCATCTTTTGATTTGGTGACCAGCGCCTTCGGCTTTCGCAATCTCGCCAACTATGAAGCCGGCCTGCGCGAGATTCAGCGCGTGCTCAAGCCCGGCGGCACCATCGCCATCTTGGAATTCACCGAGCCGCCCGATGGTTTGTTGGGCGATTTTTATCGCTGGTATTTTTGCAAGGTCCTGCCGAGGATTGGCGGGCTTATTTCTGGAGATCGATCCGCCTATACCTATCTGCCAAAATCTGTTGCGCGATTCTTCCGTCCCACTGAACTCGCTGCACTCATGAGCGCCGCCGGCTACCAGTCCGTGGATTATCGCGCCTGGACCCTCGGCACCGTCGCCCTGCACACGGCCTTGCGCGCAAAATAATTGGTAGGCAGGGCTCCAGCCCGCCGGCTCGCTGTCCAAATCTTCCTAAGGAGGGTCGTGAAAGCTAGAAACTCAAGCGCGCTTGCCACCGGGTTAAAATCCCTTCTCACTTTCAACTTTCAACTTTCGACCTCTTCCCGCAAGTCTCCAGTCACGATTCACCAGTCACTCCTCCAAGCCCGCACCCCGCAGCTTCGCAAGCAGCGTCTTCGGCGAAACACCCAGCTTTTCCGCCGCCCGCGTCTTGTTCCATTTGCACTCGCGCATTGTGTTTTCCAGCAAAGCTTTTTCCACGTGACTCGCGGCGCGCCCGGTGACTTCCTCGAGCGAGCCTTCCCAGCTGAAATTTTCGGCCAGCATGCCCGCCGGTAGCCGCTCTGCATCCGGCTTCGACGCAGGTAACTGCAAGCTCTCGGCGCGAATGCTCAACCCATCCGCCAGGATCACCGCGCGCTCCAGCGTATTCTGCAATTCGCGCACGTTTCCCCGCCAGCCGTAGTGCAACAGCCGGTCGCGCGCCTCGGCCGATAATTCCAACCCGGGCTTGCCAAATTCGCGGCTGAATTTCTCCAGGAAGTGATCCGCCAGCAGCAGGACGTCGTTCCCCCGTTCACGCAAGGGCGGAATCGTCATCGGAACCGCCGAAATTCGAAAATACAAGTCTTCGCGAAACAATTTTTCTTCCGCCAGTTTCCGCAAATCGCGATTCGTGGCCACCACGATTCGAACGTCCACATCGATCGATTGCGTCCCGCCCACTCTTTCGAATCGTCGCTCTTCCAGCACGCGCAGCAGCTTTGCCTGGATTGCCAGCGGCAACTCGCCAATTTCATCCAGAAAAAGCGTTCCGCGGTGTGCCAGGTCCATCTTCCCGATCTTGCGCGCCCCCGCCCCGGTGAACGCTCCTCGTTCGTGCCCGAAGAGTTCGTTCTCCACCAACCCCTCCGGAATAGCCGCGCAGTTCAGCGCCACAAACGGCTGCTCCCGCCTCGGCGACAGGTGATGGATGGCCAGCGCGAACAGTTCTTTTCCCGTCCCGCTCTCGCCCAGCAGCAGGCAAGTCGAATCCGTCGCCGCCACCTTCTGGATTTGTTGGCTCACTTCCCGGATCGAGGCATGTTCCCCTACGATCCGCGGGAATCCATAACGCGTGGAGTATTCTTCACGCAGCAGCAGATTCTCCCGCAGTAATTCCTGCTGCCGCGCCGCCCTCTGCACCAGCAGCTTCAAATGCTCCAGGTCCACAGGCTTTTGCAGAAAATCAAACGCGCCTTCCTTCATCGCGGCTACGGCTTCTTCCACGGATCCATATGCCGTCAGCAGCAGCACCGGTATCGCTGCATCCGCCTGCTTGGTCTCGCGCAGCACGTCCAGCCCCGAGGCCCCCGGCATCTTCAAATCCGTGATCACCATTAGGTATCTTCGCGCGCGCACTTTCTGAATCGCTGCGGCGCCGTCTGGCGCTTCGTCCACCGCATAGCCCGCGCGCTCCAGTGCCTTGCGCAGCATGGTGCGCAGTTCGGTCTTGTCTTCTACAAGGAGGAGAGGTTCCATCTCTTTCGTTTCTACCACGAATCCTGCTGCCGTCACGGGACAACCAGAGACAGGTGTGCAGAGAAGGGAAGCAGCATCCCGGCTCCAGACCTACGGCTGCGTCCGGGGCTCAGCCGATAGAGGGCGCTTCCTTAGAGCACGCATGGAAACGATCACTGCGAGCCCAAGAATGATCAATTCGCCGAGAGGAGTATTGGCCCAACTCGCGGGAAGAAAGAAGAGGGGGAATGATGCCAGGCAT
>DATNLB010000521.1:0-7949 GCA_035603095.1 Candidatus Acidiferrales bacterium | reverse complement strand
TGAATGGTGGCATTCCGAAGTTCATGATGCGTACCTTCCTTTCGCTAGATCCCATTCGTTTCTGATGGCGCAGGCCCGTACGCCTGGCGCCTACGCCTTCAAGAACGCAAGCAAGTCGGCATTGATCTGGTCCGCGTTCGTTGTCGGCATGCCGTGCGGGAAACCCTTGTAGGTTTTCAAGATGGCGCCTTTCACCAGCTTGGCGGTCAGCGGGCCGGCGTCGGCATAAGGGACGATCTGGTCGTCATCGCCATGCATGACTAGGACCGGCACAGTGATCTTTTTCAGGTCTTCGGTGAAGTCCGTCTGGGAGAAGGCGACGATGCCGTCGTAGTGCGCTTTGGCGCCTCCCATCATGCCCTGGCGCCACCAATTCCAGATCACTCCCTGAGAAGGTTTCGCGCCGGGCCGGTTGTAGCCATAGAACGGTCCAGCCGCCACATCGTAATAAAACTGGGACCGGTTGGCCGCGAGCTGCTTCTGTAACCCGTCGAACACGTCTTTGGGCAGCCCACCCGGATTGGCCGCCGTCTTCACCATCAACGGCGGCACCGCGCTCATGATCGCCGCTTTTGCCACCCGGCTTTCGCCGTGACGGGCAATGTAGTGCACCACCTCGCCGCCACCGGTCGAGTGGCCGACATGCACCGCTTCCTTGAGGTCGAGATGTACGGTCAGCGCCGCTAGGTCGTCGGCGTAATGATCCATGTCATGGCCGCCATCGGTCTGCGAGGAACGGCCATGTCCGCGCCGGTCGTGGGCTATAACGCGATAACCCTGGTTCAGGAAGAACAGCATCTGCGTATCCCAATCATCGGCCGACAGCGGCCAGCCGTGGCTAAACACGATGGGTTGACCTTTGCCCCAGTCCTTGTAGTAGATTTGCGTCCCATCTTTCGTCGTAATTGTCGCCATGTGATGTTCTCCTTTGCTTTGATTCTCCTTGAAGCTTCATCCGACCTTCGTTTTAAAATACCTGGAGTGGATTGCATCCTGAAAGATCAGTGTTGCCAATTCCGTTTGCGCCGGGCGGACCACAATTTCCTCGAAACGAGGCCCAGCGAATAGAAAATGCGATGATTGCCGGTCCATCTGAAGGCGTAAATACTCTGCCTAAAGATCGCGTACGATCTCGGCTAAAAACCAGGTCCGTCGCTCGGTCTGGTCAATCCAAATCTCAATCAAGCTGGCGGTCGCGACATCGTTGTGCTTCTCCGAGACCTCATGCGTGGAACGCAGGGATCGTGTCAGCTGCTGGTTGTCGGCCAGTAGCTCTGCCAACATCTCCTTCGGAGCAACCGATTCGTCGTTGTTGTCTTGCAAACGTTGGTGGCGTGAGATGTCGCTGATGGAGCGGAGCGTGGCTCCGCCGATCTTGCGCGCTCGCTCCGCGATGTCGTCCGTCATGGCGAAAACTTGCTCGGCGTGTTCGTCGAGGAGCAGGTGGTAATCACGAAAGTGGCGTCCGCTCATGTGCCAGTGGAAATTCTTCGTCTTTACATAAAGCGCGAACACGTCGGCAAGCAATTGACGCAGGCCGCTTGAGATCTCCACGACACCATCGCGGCTGAGGTCGCTTGTCGTCCCAAGGGTATTCGTTTCTTTTCTCTTTAGCTGGGTTGCAGCACCACTCTTTGCCATTGGTTTCGTCCTCCTGCGGGTTTTCTTTCCATCTAGGGTCCATGAACAAGGAAGAGAAAGGTCAGAACCGGAGTTTCCGTTTTGGGCTTCCCTTGGCGACGAAAGCCTAGCCCTCCTACCCCATGATGTCAACCGCAAGTCGCGCTGGCGCCCAACTCAGGAGCACTTTCGGAAATGCGTTCCTCGCGGACCTTTACTCGCGGGTAGCCGCTAGATGGGCAAGGTTAAGTTTCGGGTGGCCCATCTTTCGCGCTTCGCGAAAGGCGGGGCCTTTGAATTTTTGTGGTTGAGGTTCTTCAGGCGTCTTTACTTTCAACTTTCAACTGTTGACCTCGCTCGTCGCTCGACTCTTGCTCCTAACTCGGTGGCGGCAAGGGTGTTTGCTTGAAGTCAAAGCAATCGGACATATCATCCGAAGCCGCGTCTCTCGCGTTTATCGGTTTCAGCCCAAACGTCACTTCACAGAACTTCACCAGGCTCACATGGGAATGAAACGCCTTCGAAATTCCCTGCTTGGAGTACGGACTGATCACCAGGCACCCGACGCGCGTCCCATAGCTGAATTGCGTATTCGCATAACTCGGTCCTTTCGCCGGACTCCCTCCCGTCCATTTCTCCTTCAGCGGTGGCGGATCGACATGGTCGTACCACCCGCCCCAATCGTCCCAGGTAATAAAGATCACTGAGTTCGCCCAGAGCTTGCTCTGCCCCAGTTTGCGGACGCGGTCTGCCGTCCACTGGCTCCCCAGCTTCACCGTCTTCTGCCCGGCGTTTTTCCCGAAGGGCGGGTGCTCGGATAGCTCCACAGGACTGCCCGGCGCGTACATCCACGACACGTTCGGCAAATTCCCTGCCGCTGCGTCCGTGTCGAATTTTGTCCACGGCAGAATATTCTTGCTGCCTTTCAGCTCCACGATTTTCTCGAAGTAACTAAACCCCGGGTCGCCGTACGTGGCCCAGGTCAGCTTCGCGTTCTCCAGCGCCTTCGGCAGCGTCGGAATATTGAAAGGTTCCTGCGGCTGGTACGTCCGGCTCTTGTTCGCGTTGTCAATGATCGGCGAAGCCGCCGCGATCAGCATCAGATGGTTGGGTTCGGACTGGCTGGCCACTTCCGTGAAATAGTTGTCACACAGCGTGAATTGTCTCGCAAACGAAAAATAGGCGGGAATGTCCTTTTCGCTGTACTGCTCCTTCACCGCGTGCGTCGCCCGCTCCAGCCAGGCCGCGTGATTATGCGGTGGGTCGCCGCCGGCCGGCGGGTCTTGCGCAGCCGGAAGGTTTGCGCCATTTGCGCCGGGGAAGGTGCCAAAATAATTGTCAAAGGTGTGGTTTTCCTTAACGATGATCACCACGTGGTCGACGGGATTGTTCGGTTTCATGAGCTCTTAAGAACCTCCGATGGATTCCCGACCTAATATTGTGCTCTCTGTAAGCCAATCGTTGCATCTCTGGAATTCCTGATTTCTGATTTCTAGTTTCTACTTTCTTCCATTCCCTCGCCACCGCCGCGGCCTCCTCTTTACATCCTCGCTGAATTAGCGTATATACAATAATGTGTTCTCTTGGGACGCTAGGAAAGCCCTGAGCAACCTGAAGAAGCACGGTGTCTCTTTCGAGGAGGCGGCCACTGTTTTCGCTGACCCTGACGCGCTCGACTGGGACGATCCAGAACACTCCCACGCCGAAATTCGCTCCAAGCGTCTGGGAGCTTCGGTCACTGGCCGGATTCTGATCGTCGTTTACACGCCCAGGAGGATGAAAGATGACAAGGAAATCATTCGCATCATCAGCGCGCCAAGCGACCCGCAAAGAACGCCAAGCCTATGCCGGATAGCAAGCTCGACCTCTCTGACATTCCGGAATCGACCGATGCCGAACTGCGCCGTGCTCGCAGAGTCGGCCGCCCCGTCTCGGGAAACGCCAAGCAGCTCATCGCCATTCGCATCGCCCCGCAACTGCTCCGCCAGCTTCGCCGCATGGCCGCGAAGCAATCCAAACCCTACCAAACCCTAATCCACGAACTCCTCGAAAAATCTGCCCGCAAAGTCGCCTAGTGCGTGCCTCACCCTGTGTACCGTTTGGCGAAATCCCGCAACCAACCAGCCTCAAGCCTCATCGGCGTCTCCCTAGTTTCTGGCAATACGTCTACAATCCCGGCCGGCTCCGGGTCCCTCCCGCAAACCCTTTCCCTCGGCCAATTACCCCACCGTGTCAAGCTGCCGCCATCCGCGGCTCATCCTTTTTCAGAGTTTCTCCGGCCACTTCCGCGCCGCGTGAAACACCCGTAAGACTTCCACCGCCTCGCCTCGCACCCGGTAGGGCACGATGTACGGAGTTCCCGCAACCACCAGCTCTCGCGTCCCCGCAACTCGTCCCGCCCGGCCCATTGCTGGATTCTTCTTCAGAAGATCCACGGCCCGCAAAATCCTCATCACTGCACGCCCTGCCGCCGGGTTATCCTCTGCAATGTACCCCGCCTCCGCATCCAGGTTGGCCAGCGCCGTCCGCAGCCATCTAACGCGCACGGCGAACCCACTTCTTCGCCACGCGGTTCACTTCGCTCTCGCTTGCAAAGTCTCCTCGGTCTGCCTCCGCCAGCCCTTTGTGAATCTCTTCAATCTGCCAGCTATTCAGCTCCACATAGTCCCGGATTGCTTCCGCCGCCAGGAACGACCGCGACCGTCGCGTCGCCGCTGCGAGTTTGTCTAGCTTCCCTCTCAGACCTCCGTCAAGTCGTAGCGTAAGGATTCTCTCGCCCGCCATTCCAGCCTCCCGACTACATCTGCATACATTGTACTCATCTCGAAAGCATTTGAGAACCACTGCCCGCGGGTGCCCAATGTGCCGGTTTAGCATCCCGAATGGGGTTACGGGACCTTCAGACGTGCAGACGGTCTTTACTCCGCGCGGTACATCGTAATTCCGCTCATCAGCTTCGGATAGAAATCGGTCGATTTCTGCGGCATCACTTCGCCCGCCGTCGCGATTTTCATCACCTGCTCGACGTCGCAGGGATTCAGCAAAAACGAAATCTGCGCGCGCCCGCTGTCCACGGCGTCCAAAGCCGCGAGCGCTTCCCTCTCGTACGTCAAGTTCGCTTCCGCCGTCACCGCTTGCGGCGTGATTCCCAGTGCCGGCTCCAGGATTCCTTCGTGCAGCAGCACTACGTCCAATTCGCGCTGCAGCGGCGAAACATTGGGCAGCAGTTGCGCCAGGCTGGCGCCTTCCCGCAGCGTCAGCACGTAGAAGGCCCGCTTCTGTGCTTCCACGGCGGGATAAACACCGATCGCCCGTTTCTCGCGCGCGCTCGTGAGTCTCGCAAGAAACTTCTTTTTCGCCTCGGACCTCTCTCCGCTGCCCGAAAACGGAAATGCCTCCGCCGCAAACCACGGCTCGAGATGCCGCCGCATGCTGGTCCAGGAAAAATCGTGAACGTGCGCCGCGACGCGGTGCGTCGGCAGAATCGTCAGCCCCTCGCTTCGCGTGTTGATGAACGTCATCATGGCGCGCTCGTACGGCGCGTCCGGATCGATCTTTCCCGCGCGCGTTCTGCGCTCGTTGCGGTAATTCAGCGCCGTCTCGTAACGATGATGCCCGTCGGCAATCACCAGCTTCTGCTGCTCCATCGCTTTCTGGATCGCGGCCACGCGCTGCGGCTCCGCGATCACCCACAGCCGGTGCACCACGCCGTATTCGTCGCGCATCTCCGTGGCCGGCGCCGCGGCCGATTCAACCTCGACGAGAATCGTGTCGATGCGCTTCTCCGCATCCGAATACAGCATGAAAAGCTGTCCCGTGTGCGTCTTGGTATGCCGGAGGAGTTCCAGCCGGTCCGCCTTCGGCCCGGAAAGCGTGTGCTCGTGCCGGAATACGACTCCCGCGGAATATTCCTCGAGTTTTCCCGCGCCGATAAATCCCTGCCGCGTGCGGCGCTCTTCCGTTCCCGGTACCGTGTATTCCTGTGTGTAGGCGTAAAAGACGGGCTCGAGATCCTGAACCACGACGTTGTTGCGAATCCAATCATTCAGCGCCGTGGCTGCGCGGGTGTAAACATTATTCTGCGGCGTGTCGCCGGGGTACGCGCGCCCCTTCTCCACAACAATGAGATTGTGTGGATCCGCGGCGTAATACTTTTCCTGCATCGCCGGAGAAATCTTGTCGTAAGGCTGCGTCAGGACGCGGTCGAACGGCGCGCGCGCCGGGTTGTAACGAAAAGCGCGAAAGGGATGAACCTGGGCCATGGGCTCTCCGGAATCGTTTTGTGCCGCCTGCGAAGTCCCCTAGTTTACGCGAACACGCCGGAATTCCGAAAAAGGCAAAAGGTTAATTTTCAGTGGAAATTTGACGTGCGAGGGATGAATGTTGAAAACAGTGCGGTCATATTACAATTATTGGTTCATGATCGCCCCGAATTTTTCTTCCGTGCGCGCGTTGATTTTCGATCTGGATGGCACGCTCATCGATTCTCAGCGCGACCTGATCCGCTCCGTCCACGCCATGCTGCAGGAAATGGGCCGCGAGCAACTTCACGAAGAGACCATCTCCAGCTTCATCGGCCACGGCGCGCCGCAACTTGTTGGCCGCGCTTTGGGAAGCGGGGCCACCGAGGACGAATGCCAGCGCGCGCTGAAGTTTTTTCTTACCTACTACGAAGACCACAAGATGGATTCGACGTGCGCGTACCCGGGAGTTCCGGAAGCGCTCGAGCATCTCGCTGCATTCCCCATGGCCATCCTCACAAACAAACCGGTGCGCATCAGCATGCGCATACTGGAGGAACTCGGCCTGGCGAAATATTTCCGCGCCGTCTATGGCGGCAACAGCTTTGAAACAAAAAAGCCCGATCCACTCGGCGCGCGGACGATTCTTCGCGAATTCGGTGCCGCCCCCGCCGAAGCCATTCTGGTCGGCGATTCCGAAGTTGATGTGCAGACCGCCCGCAACGCCGGCACTCTGGCCGCCGCCGTAAATTATGGCTTCGGCACGCACGACCGCGGCGCGCACCCTGCCGACATTTATCTCGACTGCCTCACCGACCTCGTTCCTCTCCTCATGAATGGCCGCCAATGAACAGACTTTCGTTGCATTTGTTGTCCACGCTATCGCGGGGCACAGGGCGGACTTTGCGCTCACTGATGCCTTTATCGCGGATTTGGACGCGGCCGTTGCGGATGCCGACCGTCAGGTTGTTTCCCCACCGTACCTCTTTATGCACAGTACGGGAGTTCCATTTCTTGCCGGCAAGAACCATCATACGCTGAGATAGAAGCGTGGCATCTTCTACCCTTCGGACCAGCAGGTGCAACTTGATATCGATCGCCAAGTACGTCGCCGTAGTCTTCTTTCTATTGTTGCCAGCAAGCGTCGAAGCGCAGAGCGCGGGGATAGTGGAGTGCCCCCGCTCGGGTGACTACGTCTATCTCTACAGTTCCATGACCACTCTGGATGTGCGCATTACGCTCCAGTGCGGAGAGCAGGTACAGATCACCGGGCGGTATGACCGCTACTTCGGCGTGCGCACCGCCAAGGGCGAGATCGGCTACGTCCCGGTGGAGAGCCTCCTGCTGTTGAAAGACAAGCCGGGCGCCAAGGTACCGCAATCCAAAACGGTGCAGCCCACCAGAGAGCGTACTCCGTACGACGCGCCCGCCATACACGCTGAAATTGCTCCGAACGCTCCCCCCTCCGCTTCTGACTTCATTTTGCGCAATGGCACTCCGATTCGCCTGAGACTCGGCAAAACCATTTCTTCCGCGACCGCCCACGTTGGCGACGTAGTGGATCTGAAGGTCGTGGAAGAAGTTACTGTGGATGGCCTCTTAGTGATTCCGGAAGGCGCGGCGGCCATCGGCTTGGTGATGGAGGCAGAGCCCAAGAAACGCATGGGTCACGGCGGAAAGCTGGCTTTGAGCATCAACTTTGTGCGTCTGAAGGACAACGAAAAGGCGGCGGTCCGCTCCTTCCAGGAGAGCACAGGCTCAAGCAATTCGACTGGGACGGTTCTCCCCTTGGCTTCCGGCAAAGACGTAGTGTTCACACAAGGAACCGAATTCAGGGCGTACGTTGATGGGGACATGCAGCTAAAGAAACAAGCCTTTCAGGCCGCAAGGGACACTTCCAGCACGGCCCCGGCCCCCCCGGCCCAGAATCCCTCTCAACCTCTCGGTTTTTGACACTTTAGACAGGCAGCGAGCGTCGGCTAATCCGCAATCTTGCCCGTGGAAAGCTCGACGACCGAGCCGGACGTTCCTAACGCTGCGATACATCCCGGCTTGCCATCGTTCGCAGTACTTGGCAGACTTTCCGCG
>DATNLB010000190.1:0-7628 GCA_035603095.1 Candidatus Acidiferrales bacterium | reverse complement strand
GGAAGTTGTTTACGTTCGCTTCTCCGACCTGCTGCAACGAGCGCCGCTGGCCGTCTTGGAAGGGGCGGCCGCACTGTTACTTGCACGAGTGTATCGCCGCAAAGCCCCTCGCGCGCTCACCGAGCCCTATCTGGAATACGCTCGGTCCGGCCGCACACGCAGCCGCATGAATCGCATGCGCCGCGGACGGGTTCGCCTGGCGGCCACCGGCCCGCGCGGCGAACACTTCGATCTGAACGGCATGTTCCACGATCTCAACGTGAAATATTTTGCAGGCCAGTTGCAGCGTCCGCACATTGGATGGAGCACGCGGAGCTGGCGGCGGCAATTTGGCTGTTACGATCCGGGGCCGAATCAGATTCTGCTGAATCGCCGGATGGATCGCCCGGGCGTTCCGGCGTGCGCCGTGGAATATGTCTTGTTTCACGAGATGCTGCACGTCAAGCACCCGACTCGCCGGTCGGGCTGCAGCATGGTCTCTCATTCGCGGGAGTTTCGAGTAGAAGAAAAGCGCTTTGCGGAATTCCAACGCGCCCGTCGTATTCTCGACCGCCTCGCCCGTTGATTTTGCGTTTGACTAGGAATCGTAAGAAAACTTACTCGTAAATACCGAAGGTTATATAAACCTGGGTAGGTGCTTGTTCTAACGACACGACGACGGGTCGCCGCTGGACGGAACTTTCCTACGGCTAAGCCTCGCACATCCAACCCAGAGTTCACCTCGGCTGCTCGTCTTCACCTCCAAACCATCTGTGCTCCAGGTCGCGCTCACGCCTCGCACAAGAAACGGAATACCTTTTGCAGCTTTTCCTGGAACGAATTTCGCGAGCTGGGCGTTAGTCAATGGCATCGCAGACGTGTTAGCGAGTAATGCCTCTGCGTCCGCCTCGCCAGAATCGGAAATGACGGCCCAGAGCGAATCGGGCAGCGGATCATGCCAAGGGCTCCAATCGATATTATTGGGCAGATACCGGATCCATTCGGTCGCTGAGTGACCTTTCGAAGCATTCACATCAACGACAACAGGATGACCGCAACCTACGGCTAGAGTAGAAAGGGAGACCCAGAGGAAGGCGGATAACTCGAGGCGCCAGCCACTCACTTCGACTCCTTATCAATCTCCCGATGTAACTTCTCGATTTTTTTTCGCACTTTGTCCCCATCCTCGGCGTGGGGAAATAGATCCAGGTAGCGCTGGTAGGATTTGATGGCTTGTTTCTTCAAACCTTTCTTTTCCTGCGCTTCGGCCAAAAATCGAAACGGAATGGCGTAGCCGGGTTTAGCCGTGGTGGCGTCCTGAAAACGGTCGATGGCGGCGTCCAAATCGCCCTTTCTCATATAGTACTGACCGACTTCGAGATCTTTTTCCGCGCGCAGCGGATCCCACGTGGGCTGGTCGGGCGCGTTTTGCGTGGCGGTATCTTTCTTTTGCTTGGCCTTGGACTTTGGTTTCAGGTCATCGGGCGGGTTGGCTGGTTTTGAGGAGGACTCCTGTGGCGGGTCCTGGGCGCGCGCTTGCGGCCCTGCAGAAAGCAGGAAAACTGTGCCGAGAATTGGAATCGTCCATTTAAATCGCATGGCTACCGCGGAGGTCTCCCTGTACTCCGATTCGGTCTAGTATGATGGAAGTTGTCCGATGATTGTAAAGTTGTGTTGTGAGCCTCCATGGAACCCCGCGAAAAAGCCGCGCAGCTTCCGGAAAGTCCGGGCGTCTATCTCTTCAGGGATGCCGGTGGGACGGTCCTTTACGTCGGCAAGGCGCGGAATTTGCGCAGCCGCGTGCGTTCTTACTTCCTTGAATCGCGCTGGATCGACGCCAAGACCGGATCGCTGGCGCGAGAGATCGCCGATCTGGAAACCATTGTGGTGGACAACGAGCGCGAGGCGCTGGCGCTCGAACACAACCTCATCAAGCAGTATCGGCCGAAATTCAACGTGGTCCTTCGCGACGACAAGACCTATCCGTATATCAAATTCACTGCGGCGGAGAAATATCCTCGCGTGTACTTCACGCGGCGCATTAAGAAAGACGGGTCGCTCTATTTCGGACCGTATTTCCCTTCGAGTCTGGCGCGGCGGATTCTGCATTTTGTTCACAAGCGATTCCTCGTTCCTTCGTGCACGGTGGATTTGACGCGCAGCCACCCGCGACCTTGCCTGCAGTTTTACATCAAGAGGTGTCTTGGGCCCTGCGTGGCCGGGCTGACGACGGACGATCGCTATGCGGAAGCCGCGCGCGACGTGCGGCTGTTTCTCGAAGGGCGCCGGCACGATTTGATCAAGAGTCTCGAAGAGCGAATGACGGCGGCGGCAGAGAAAGAGCTGTTCGAACAGGCGGCCGCTTACCGGGATCTGTTGCGCACGCTGGAAGACATCGAAGAACGGCAACGCATTGCCGCAACGCAGGGAGATGACACCGACGTGCTTGCTTATTACGCCGAACCGCCGCTCGTCGCTGCGGACCTCTTTCACTTGCGCGGCGGGCGTGTGGTCGATCGCCGCGAATTTTATTGGGAAGAACTGGAAGAGTTTGATCCGCAGGAGTTCGTGACTTCTTTGCTGAAGCAGCTCTACCTGGAAGCGGAATATCTGCCGAAAGCGATTCACGTCTCGGCGGATTTTGAAGATCGCGAATTGCTGGAGGCGACGCTGACGGAGCGCGCGGGACACAAAGTAGAAATCTTCACGCCGCAGCGCGGGACCAAGCGGGCTTTCCTCGACCTCGTAGAGAGCAACGCGAAGCATTCCTTCGAACAGCGCTTCCGCGTTTTGAAGCCGACGTCGAAAGCGATTGGCGAGGCATTGCAGAACGCCCTCAATCTGGCGGAAGAACCAGCGCGCATCGAAAGCTTTGACATTTCGCATATGCAAGGAACGGACACCGTCGCGTCCATGGTCGTTTGGGAAAAGGGGCGCATGAAGAAATCGGATTACCGCAAATTTATTATTCGCAGAGAGGAAGGGCGCGGGGAAGAGGGCGGTAATGGAAATCCGCTACAGCAGATACGACAGAACGACGACTTTGCGAGCATGCGCGAAGCGGTAACCCGGCGTTATCGCCGCTTGCAGGAAGAGAAGAAAGAATTTCCCGGCCTGATCTTGATCGATGGCGGAATTGGACAGCTTCACGCTGCGGCGCAGGCGCTCGAATCGCTTCAGATCATCAATCAGCCGGTCGCGAGCATCGCGAAAAAAGAGGAAATTCTTTACGTGCTGGGCCAGGAAGATGAGCCGATCGTATTGGAGCGGCATTCGCCGGTGCTTCACCTTATTCAGCTGATTCGCGATGAGACGCACCGTTTTGCAGTCACGTTTCACCGCCAGCGGCGAGGGAAGCGGCAGACGCAAACAGCGCTCAGCGAAATCCCTGGTGTGGGCGTAAAGACAGCGCAGAAATTATTGAAAGAATTTGGGAGCGTTGCCAATATTCAGAGGGCGGGGCTGGAAAAATTGAGCAGCGTTATTTCACGGAAGAGCGCAGAGAAAATCCTGAGCCAGCTTGGCGCTGCGAACACGCCGTAACCAGTTGCCGGCGGATATAGCGGTTAGGGTGTGTTGCGTGCTTACAACTGCTATGCTACGGTTTCTGTGGAGGATGCTATGGCGGACAATGTGGGTTCCAAGGTGACTTATTTCCTGGTAGGGCTGGGAGTTGGAGCGCTCGTCGGAATTTTGTTTGCGCCGAAATCCGGAGAAGAGACGCGCGATTTTCTGTCGAAGAAGGCGGATGAGGGCAAAGATTACGCGCAGAAGAAGGCCCGCGAACTGCGTGAGCGCGCCGATGAGTTGGTCGAGCGCGGCAAGGAAGTTGCGGTGCGCAAAAAGGATTCCATCTCGGCGGCTGTAGAAGCCGGACGCGAAGCGTATTTGCGCGAATCGAAGTCCTAAAGGCGCGCTAGAGCGGTAGCACGAGGTTCCGTCTCTTAGCGGGGCGGGTGGGGCAGGTATGCAATTCTGGCTCGAGTTTTTCAGCATCGTCGCGGCGATTGCCCTGGTTGTGCAAGTGGTGATCCTGACGGCGTTGTTTTTTCAGCTTCGGCGCACGACGGAAAATGTGAATCGTCTGATGGGCGATTTGCATTCGCGAGTCGGCCCCATTCTGACGCGCGTGCAGATTCTTCTAGACGACACGCAGCCGAAAATTTCCAGCATGGTGAATGACGCTTCGCACATCGTGTATTTGGCGCGCGGGCAGGCGCAGAAGATCGATCGGGTGTTTACGGACGCCGCGGACCGGCTTCGCGGACAGTTGGTGCAAGCAGATCGCATCTTGACCGGGACGCTGGAAGCCATAGAAGATGCGGGCGTGAAGATCAAGCACAGTTTCTGGCGGCCGGTGCAGAAGGCGTCGGCGCTGGTGCAGGGAATTAAGGTCGGGCTCGATATTCTGCGGTCACGCCGCCGACGCAGAAGCGGCGACGAACCGCGCGAACAGCAGGAAGAAGAACTCTTTATTTAGAAAGTTTTCAGTTGTCAGTTTTTGGTTTTCAGTACGAGAAGAAATGCGCTTGGAAGTTGTCCTTAGTCTTCTCGTTTCATACAATTCCAACCTGTGAAAGTCGCCAACATTAGCGAGTGAATGGGTGCTTCGATTCACGGGCGGGTCGGTGTCCGTCCGTTTACAAATCATTCGGTTGTCCCTTTCTTTGGAAAAAGAATTATCGAGCAATCGCCCTTCAGCGGAGCCAGCCGCCGCCGAGTACGATGTTGCCGTCGTAGAACACGGCGGCTTGGCCGGGGGTGATAGCGCGTTGCGGCGCGTCGAAGGTGACGCGCGCGATGCCGGGGTCCCGCGGCTCGATGGTGGCGGGCGCAGGCTCGTGCTTGTGGCGGATTTTGGCGAAGGCACGAAGCGGGGCGGACGGCGTTTCGCAGGAAATCCAGTTGAGGCCTTCGACTTCACACACTGTCTTTCGCAGGACATCGTCTTCGCCGACGACGACGCGGTTTCTCTCGGGATCAATCGAGAGAACGTAGAGCGGCTTGCCGGCGGCGAAACCGAGGCCCTTGCGCTGGCCGATGGTAAAATTGTGAACGCCGTTGTGGCGGCCGATCACGTCACCGGTTTCGTTGACAATTTCACCCTCGCCATTCTGCAGGGAAATTCCGCGCTCTTGTGAATACGCTCGGATGAATTGTACGTAGCTGCCGTTCGGCACGAAGCACAACTCCATGCTTTCCGGCTTTTCCGCGACGGGCAGATTCGCGCCGCGGGCCAGGGCCCGGACTTCTTCTTTGGTGAGTTCGCCGAGAGGGAAGTCGCTGCGGCAAAGCTGTTCTTGCGAAAGTCCCCAGAGAAAATAAGATTGGTCCTTGGATTCGTCGCGGGCGCGTAGCAATTCCCAGCGGCCGGTTTGATCGTTCTTGTGAATTCGCGCGTAGTGACCGGTGGCAAGGCGCTCGGCACCGATCTGGCGCGCCATGCGGAGGAGCGGCTCAAACTTCACATCGGTGTTGCAATTGGTGCAGGCGATGGGAGTGCGGCCGGCGAGATACTGATCCACAAAAGGGCGTACGACGCGCGCCTCGAATTGTTCCTCGAAATTCACAACGTAGTGCGGGAAATTCAAGTGTTGCGCTACAGCCTTGGCGTCATAGACGTCATCGAGCGAGCAGCAGCGATGCTGCGCGGTGCCTTCGCCCTGAAGTTCGGGGAGGCGGCGCTGGTTCCAGAGCTGCATCGTGAGGCCGACGACGGTGCGGCCTTGTTGCTGCAGGAGAGCGGCAACGGCCGAAGAGTCGACACCGCCAGACATGGCGACGGCGATGAGGCCGCACTGCGTTTCTGCGCGCTCGGGGAGGGTGTCGAATTGGGTGGCTGCGTTCATGGTGACAATCTTATTGTAGCTGATTCAGCGGGTGCGCATTTGACGGCGGGGTTCTTAACACAGAGTTCACAGAGAGCACAGAGTCAGAATGAAGAGGAGCCGGACAAGGAAATATTAAATGTATTGTTGCCTTACTCATGGGCCACAGCCTTCTGATAGGTGGGGGAAAGCTCGCGGAGCTGGGCGACGGCGGCGGGGACCACGTTCAGGGCGAAATCAATGTCTGCGGAAGTCGTGTGGCGGCCGAGGCTGAAGCGCAGGCTGGCGCGGGCTTCTTCCGGCGGCAAACCAATGGCAGTAAGAACGTGTGATGGCTCGACGGCGCCCGAGGAACAGGCGGCTCCGGTCGAACAGGCGAGACCCTTCAAGTCGAGGGCAATGAGAAGGGCTTCGCCTTCGACGCCGGGAAAGACAAGGTTTGTGGTGTTAGGAGTGCGCGGAGTGCCACCGCCGTTTACGCGCGACTGGGGAACGCGTTGCAGCAGACCTTGCTGCAATTTGTCGCGAAGGACAGACACGCGTTGGGCGTCTTCTGCGAGAGACTTGCGGGCGATTTCCGCGGCCTTGCCGAGTCCCACGATGCCGGCGACGTTTTCCGTACCGGGACGGAAGCCACGCTGGTGATGCCCGCCGTAGAGAAGCTGCCGCAAACGAGTGCCGCCGCGTACATAGAGGGCGCCGATACCTTTTGGCGCATACAATTTGTGCCCGGAAATCGAGAGTAGATCGACTCGCAAGTCATTGACATCGATCGGGATTTTTCCCGCGGATTGCACGGCGTCGGTATGGAAATGGAGGTCGGCTTCTGCGGCGATGCGGCCAATTTCATCGAGCGGCTGGAGGGTGCCAAGCTCGTTGTTGGCGTGCATGATGGTGACGAGCACGGTTTCCTTGCGAATGGCGCGGCGCAGGTCTTCGACGTCAATCTGTCCTTCTCGGTTGGTCGGCAGATAGGTTACGCACACGCCTTGTTTTTCTAGGGCCTGGCAGGTGTTGAGGACGGCTTCGTGTTCGATGGCGGTGGTGATGATGTGAGGATGCGAAGTTAAAGAGGTAGAGGAAGTAAAGAAGGTAAAGGATGAAGAAACGACGCCAAAGATGGCGTGGTTGTCGGACTCGGTGCCGCCGCTGGTGAAGACGATTTCCTGGGGGCGGGCGCCAATGAGCGCGGCGACTTGTTCGCGGGCGGTTTCGACGGCGGCACGGGCGCGCTGGCCGGGAGTGTGAATGGAAGCGGCGTTGGCAAATTCGCCAGAGAAATAGGGAAGCATGGCGTCGAGCACTTCGGGCTCGACCGGCGTGGTCGCGTTGAAATCGAGGTAGACGCGATTCATAAGGCTCCTACAGGATACTACCAGTGCGCGGAACTTGCCTGCCTGGGGCAGCGGCGGCAATTTGACTCAAGGTTCGGCGACGCAATGCTGTAAATGCTTCTGTGCCAGAGGCAGCAAGGCGATTTTGGTGCGTCATTTAAACACAGCAAGGACCCCTCACCCCCCACCAATTTGCATGAATATCAGAACACGGGACTTGCAGAAAATGCATTTCGTAAGTCGCTGATTCTAAAGGACGCGATTTGGTTGTTGGGACAACTGCGAGTACGGGGGTTCGGAGGTAAGGAAAGTAGGAGCAAGCTCCCGCACTCCACGTGCAATTATCTACAAGATGAACTATAGCACTAACAAAGAGAAAGAATGTCAAGGCGTTCTTTCTTTTTGGGATTAACTGTAGGGTTTCGCGGAGCTAAGGGAATGTCAATCAGTTACGGCTATTCGGATTGCTTTTTGAGGCGCCAGGCAA
>DATNLB010000484.1:0-2558 GCA_035603095.1 Candidatus Acidiferrales bacterium | reverse complement strand
CTGTTCTTTGCGGAATGTCCAGGTGGTCTTGAAATGGTCGTTGTCGACGAACGTGTACACCGCGTGATGCATGTGACCATCATCGGCGCTTTTCAGATTTGAGATGCTCACGAGATCGAACGTGATGGTCTTCGTATCCGGCGCATAGGATCCAAAGGCAAAAGAGAATCGCACGAAACTCATGACGCGCCGCCGCGCTGCAATCTCACTTGGCATTCTTGTCGGCCTGCATCACGCCGAAAAGATTTCCTTCCGTGTCTTCGCAATACGCAAAGCATCCGACACCGGGAATCGGCGTCTTCGGCATCACCAGTTTTCCCCCGGCGCGCTTCGCCGCCTCGATGGCCGCGTCGACGGACTCCACCCCGATCGTGTTGGTCGTTGTCTTTACCTCGGTATTCTTCATAAGGCCGCCGTTGATCCCGGGCGTCCCCTCCGCGCCGGTGGTCACCATCCAGTACTCCATCGGCCCTGCCCACTTGTCGAATTTCCAGCCGAAGACTTTCTGATAAAACTTCGAGGCGCGCTCTGGATCACTCGCTGGTATTTCAAAATGGATGACACGAGACATGGTTCTCCCCCTAATTTGAACGAAGGAAGTTTTTGTCGTTTCCTAAGTCTGGCTCTACCGCGTCGCCGGCGTTGTTGCCGGAGCCGCTCCGTACTTTTGCGTGGCGTAACCCACGATCATTCCAACGATACTGCCGGGCAAGATGATCTCGAGATAGTAGCCGTGCTGCATGTACGCAACGAGGAAAGCGAGTACGAAGCCAACCGCCACACCGAAAAGGATTCCCAAAGGGACGGAATTCACCTTTCGAGCAAAAAAGCCCGCAGCAACGCCAGCTATGAGTCCCTTGACGGTGGACCCGATGACAATACCCGCGATCTGAGCACGCACCGCCGGAGTGAACCACGCCGTCGCCCCGTCAATCGCGCCCAGCAACGCTCCCAGCAGCAGACCCAGCAGCACTTTGTTCATCACGTTCCTCCGTCGCGATTTGTCTCTCTAGTGTTCCTTACAACGAATCCGCAAATTCCTTTAAACTTATCTGTGCATAAAAAGCAAAATCGCCGCGCGCATTGTCAAATACGCTGCAATCAACAATATAAAGAACCGATACCGCCGGTAAAAACGCCCGGCCTTGTCAAAAATACTCTCCCGGTGGGCGCCGACCGCGAGCCCGTCCAAGTATCTCGAAACATCCAGCGCCATTTCCTGAACGCTGGGATAGCGCTCCGCCGGAGCCGCAGCCGTCGATTTTGCACAAATGGCCGCCAGCGATTTATCGAGGCGGCGTCCACCCGGCGCGGAAGCTATTTCCGGTTGGCCGGTAAGCAAGAATCGCAGCAGCGCGCCGAGCGCATAGATATCGCTGCGTGTGTCCAAATGTTCCACGTCCCCGCGCGCTTGTTCCGGCGACATATACCCGGGCGTGCCCATCACCGTGCCGTGTCCAGTTACCACAGAAAGTTCCGTGGCATCGCCGGCAATGCTTGTTGGTTTTGGCTTTTCGAAAACCGTTGCTTCCGGATCGGCATCGCGCGCACCGTTCGAAACTTCTCCGCGCAGGATTTTCGCCAGGCCCCAATCCATCACCAGGACTTCTCCGAACGGCCCGACCATGATGTTTGCCGGTTTCAGATCGCGGTGCAGCACGCCGCGCGCGTGCGCGAAGGCAACGGCGTCGCAAATGCGAAGAAAAATTCGCAAACGGTCGGGAAAGGACGCGACCGACTCAATATATTTGTCGAGCCGATTTCCCTCCACAAATTTCATGGTGTAGAAAACGCGGCCGTCCGCCAGTGTTCCCACGTCGTGAACGGGCACGATGCCGGGATGCTCGAGAGCCGCCAGCACGCGCGCTTCGCGGATCAGCCGGTTTGCCAAGTCGCCGTCCGTTCCCGGAACATCGAGCACTTTCAGCGCCACGCGCCGCCGCAGTTTTCCGTCCTCCGCAGCGTACACCACTCCCATGCCGCCGCGCGCCACGCGCTCGAGCAAGCGGTAGCGCGTGCCGGCAAGATCCGGCATCTCCGCGCCGTCGCGCAATCTTTCCAGCGCCTTGTCGGAAAGAAATTTCATTTCGTATCCCAGCCAAAGGCGGCGCGCGCTTCGCGCTGAAATTCTTCCTGGCTGCCGCAAAGTTCGCGCAGCCGCTCCAGCGCGATCCTGCGAAATTCGCGGCGCGCCCACGCTAGCGCGTTGGTCAGGTCCGTCACGGAGATTCCATATTCATTCGAAAGCTGCTGGTAGGAAATCTTTTCGTTGCCCTCGAGGTCGTACGCTTCGAATAGATGAAACGTTCTTTCCCGCTCGCGCGCCACACACAATTCGCGCAGGTCCTCCACGGCCAGCGCGAAAAGACTTCGCACCCATTCCTTTTCGAAAAACTCCTCGAGCGATTCGGGGGAAGGAATCAAAGCCGGGTCCATTGCTGTCGCGCCAAGCTCCTCTTCCGCGGCAGCAAAATCGAGCGCAACGTGGAGTACATTTCCGCCGCGCTTCTGCCGCCTCCCGGCCTTGTCTTCATTCGAAACAAAGCTGTCCACGCAAA
>DATNLB010000329.1:0-4522 GCA_035603095.1 Candidatus Acidiferrales bacterium | reverse complement strand
AAAGCAATCGAGGGTATTCCGGGAAAGTCCCATTCCAAACTGAATTCCGTCTCCGCCGCAAGGACGGACAATATAGGTGGTTCCTGTTCCGTCTGAATCCGCTCGAGGATCAAAACGGAAACATTGTTCGCTGGTATTCTTCTGCGACCGACATTGAAGATCTTAAGAGGGCCGAAGATCGCCCCCGGCTGGTCCTGAACACAACTCCCGCACTGATCCACACCGCTCTGCCTGATGGCAACCTTGATTTTTTCAATCGAACTTGGCTGAGGTATGTGGGCCTCTCGTTAGAGGACCTACAGGGCTGGAAATGGACAGCCTCAATTCATCCTGAGGACGTCGAAGGAATTGTGGGCAAGTGGCGCGTGTCATTAGCCAGCGGTGAACCTTTCCTGTATGAAGCACGGGTGCGACGGGCGGATGGAGAGTATCGCTGGATGCTGCATCACAAAATCGCTGAGCGTGACGAACACGGGCAGATTGTTAAGTGGTATGGATCGAGTATCGATATTGAGGACCGTAAGCGAGCGGAGGATTTTCTCCGAGAAGCTCTTGACGAAGTCAAAAAGTTGAGGGACCAACTCTACAAAGAGAACATTGCGCTGCGCGACGAAATTGACAAGGCGTCGATGTTCGAAGAGATCGTCGGAACCTCTGCCGCATTGCAGGTGGTAATCTCTCGTTTATCCAAGGTCGCTCCCACCGACTCCACGGTTTTGATCACCGGCGACACCGGAACGGGCAAGGAATTGATCGCACGTGCCGTCCATAAGCGATCGCAGCGTTCTTCCCGAGCGTTTGTGAGTGTGAATTGCGCTGCGATTCCGCGCGACTTGATCGCCTCGGAGTTGTTTGGTCATGAGAAGGGTTCTTTTACGGGAGCGCTGCAGCGGCGCCTGGGCCGCTTTGAACTTGCCGAGGGCGGCACGCTCTTCCTGGACGAGGTAGGCGAACTTCCGCTCGAAACTCAAATTACTCTATTGCGTGTTCTGCAGGAACGGGAGTTTGAGCGTGTGGGTGGAAGCCAACCTATTCGTGCAGATGTGCGTGTGATTGGGGCGACCAATCGCGACCTGGAGACCGCCATCTCCACCGGTGCATTCCGAAAAGAGCTGTATTATCGGCTCAATGTGTTCCCCATTGAGATTCCTACTCTCGTCGAACGAAAAGAAGACATTCCCATGCTGGTCGAATATTTTATCGATCGCTATTCAAGAAAAGCGGGCAAGAAGATTCGGACCATCGATAAGAACACCATGGAACTTCTGCAGTCGTATTCCTGGCCCGGAAATATTCGAGAGCTCCAGAACGTGATCGAACGGTCCGTCATCGTCTGTGAGACGGAGACTTTCTCTGTGGACCCAAGTTGGCTTAATGTTGAATCTTCTCGGCCTCGTTCCGCAAACCAACCTCTTGCAAGATTATCTACAGCCCAAGAGAAGCAAAGGATCGAGACGGCTTTGGCGGAATCCGCAGGGAGGGTGTCCGGGCCTTCCGGAGCAGCGGTAATCTTAGGGCTACCAGCTTCCACCCTGGAGACAAAGATTCGGTCGCTTAAGATCAACAAGTTTCGATTCAAGTCGCGTTAGCTTCCCACTGCTCTTTTCCAGTTTGCCAATAGAATTTCGCGGACCCTTCCGCGAAAAAACCGCGAATTCGCGACTATCGCAAAGGATAGTGCAGCCAAGGCATTACTTTTCAATTGCTTATGCCTGGTGCTCGAATTGCACCGTACTTCCAATAGATGGTCACACAGAAGGCTGCCAATGCTGAAAATTCAGCGATCAGCGAACGGGAAGGTAGTGTTTACCCTAAGTGGCCGAATTGAAGCGGAGGATGTTACCGAGTTGCAGCGGCTGCTCGAGTTGGAACCGGTAGCTCGCCACCTGGTGCTGGACTTGGAGGATGTCACGCTAGCAGATAGGGATGCCGTGACCTTCCTCATGCGCTGCGAACAGAATGGGATCCGGCTCGAGAATTGCCCGCCCTATATTCGCGAGTGGATTGAGCGGGAAAAAGGAACGCGAAAGTCGGAAAGAGAGCCGAAGGATCGTAAGCGTTCCGCGCATAGGCACGGCAAATGAAATCGACTGGAGCGTTGCGATGAGCTTAAACGGCTTCCCCTTGGTCCGTGATCAAGATCCCCATTTCACGAGTGGGCCTCTGAGAACTGTGAAGTTAAGCCTTTTGGACAAGCATGATAGCGCCGAGACTGCGTTCGCAGGAATCGTGGGTCAGAGTTCAGCCCTGCGACGAGTGCTCCAGTTGGTTGAAATAGTCGCTACCGGAGATTCGACCGTACTGCTCCTGGGGGAAACCGGCACCGGCAAGGAGTTGATCGCGCGCGCCATCCACTACCGCAGCCAGCGGAGGAGCCGCGCATTTGCAAAACTCAATTGCGCGGCGATACCGAGCGGCTTACTCGAAAGCGAACTCTTCGGCCATGAGCGCGGGGCCTTCACCGGTGCCATCACTCAAAAAACGGGGCGCATTGAGGTGGCAGATCAAGGCTCGCTTTTTCTCGATGAAATCGGTGATATCCCCCTGGAGTTGCAACCCAAGCTGCTTCGCGTCCTGCAAGAACGCGAGTTCGAGCGGTTGGGCAGTACACGCACGAAAAAGGTTGACGTTCGGATTGTCGCCGCGACTCATCGCGATCTGGAAGATATGATTGTAAAGAAAGAGTTCCGCAGCGACCTCTACTACCGCCTGAATGTTTTCCCGATTTCCATTCCTCCCTTGCGTGAGCGGCCTGCCGACGTGCCACTGCTCGTGCGGCATTTTGTCCAAGAGGCCGCGCGAAGGATGAACAAAACGCTTGATACGATCCCGTCTGGAACGATGGAAGCCTTAACTCAATACGGCTGGCCGGGAAACATCCGCGAATTGGAGAATGTTATTGAACGTGCAGTAATTCTTTCCCCCGGCTGCGTTTTGCAAGTCCCAATTCGGGACCTTCGTTCACGGATTGCGCCCGGGCACGGTAATGAAAAACTCCAAACTCTGGCAGACGTCGAGCGTGAGCATATCCGTTCGATTCTGCAAGAAACCAAGTGGGTGCTTTCCGGACCAAAAGGTGCTGCAACGAGACTAGGGTTGAACCGGTCTACTCTCCACTTCCGCATGAAAAAGCTTGGCATCGTTCGATCCTGCGCATGAAGCGTGAGTTGATAGGAGTTCACAAGAGCTGGCACTTATCAGCCGGGCGCGGGTGAAGACATGGCATTCCCGGATCGGCGTACGTCGAACGTCCTCCTTACCATCCTTCTATTTGCCCTTGTGCTCGCAGTTCTTTACGTTGCGCGACGCGTCCTTTTGATCTTCGCTTTTGCGATCCTCTTCGCATACTTGATCGATCCGGTTGTCAGATTCCTGCAAGAGCATTCTCTCTTTTTCAAAAACTTACGAGGACCCCACGTTATGGAAGCCTATCTGGCCTCCCTCATTCTCGCTGCGCTTGCTCTGCAGGGTCTTGCCCCGCTTGTTTCGACCCACGCCGACAAACTATTTGACGAAGCGCCCGTCTGGCTAAACAGCGTCACCAGCGGTGACGTTGCCATAAAGATTGGAAATGCCCAGGGCTGGAACGAACTCGAAGAACTCCGATTGAAGTTTTTCCTTGTCGCTCATCGCGAAAAGATCGCATCACTCGCTAACTCCGCAGAACAGTTCGCTTCGAATGCCCTGGTGGCATTGGTTGTGGTTCCTATACTCGCAGTGTTCTTTCTTTCCGACGGCCGACGCATAACCGACGAATTCATCCAACTCGTTTCCACAGAAGGAAATCGCCAGACCATCCGCGAAGTGGCCGAAGAACTCAACACCATGCTAAGGAAATACATCCGGGCCAAAGTAGTTCTCGGCGTTTGTTCCCTGGTGTTCTATTCAGCAGCCATGTTTTCTCTTGGTTTCCCCAACGCGCTTTCACTGGGTCTTCTTGGCGGAGTTATGGAGTTCGTTCCAGTAGCTGGTTGGATGAGTTCGGCGGCAGTCATCTCCACCGTCGGCATTCTCACGCATCGTCATTGGATCTGGATGGCCGTCCTCTTAGGCGTCTGGAGGATGGCTCTGGACTACTTCATCTCGCCTCGCGTCGTAGGACGAAACTTGGAAATTCATCCGTTGCTAGTGCTGTTCGCTGTCATGGTCGGCGCCGAGTGTGGCGGAATTGTAGGCATCTACCTCTCCATCCCTTTGATGGTGGTGATTCGCGTCATCTGGCGCCGGTTTATCTCTGCAATCCCGCGTACCGTGGTACCTTCTGAGTTTTCTCTGTCCCCTGGGAATGATTGACGCTTCCCAGCGGCCGCGGAAACTCCTGAACCCAGAAACGCCGCTGAACTAGCTGGGCAGCTCGATCTCGATGTGGCCGTGTCAATGGGCTGGCAAGCGTTGGTCGGCCACCACTACACCGTTCTCACTGTCTGTGCGATAGCGCATCTTCATTCCCCATCTTCCTGCCCCTCAATTACTTGTGGGCGGACCGTGATTGTTCTCGATGGCAAAGAGATTGCCTTCCTTC
>DATNLB010000692.1:0-4046 GCA_035603095.1 Candidatus Acidiferrales bacterium | reverse complement strand
CGCTGCCACCGGAGCGACGCGGACAGCGGACTCCGATGATGCCGGCCGCTACAACTTCGTGGGACTGGCCCCCGGCCAGTACAAGATGAGCGTGGATGGCGGAGCGAATTTTGAGGTCTACAAGAATGAGTCGCTTACGCTGACGGTCGGCGAAAACGTCAAGATTGACCCGCCGCTCGTGCTGAAAGGGCAAATACAGTCCATCACGGTCGCAGAGACTTCTCTCATCGAACCCGACAAGACGGAAGTCTCAAATACGGTCCCGCAACTCCTGATCGAAGTTCTCCCTATCAACGGCCGCAATTTCTTTGACTTTACCCGCTTATTTTCGAAGACCACGCGCGACGTTTCTCCCACCATCGGTCCCGCTCCCAGCAGCGGATTCAATGTTAGCGGCGCGCGCCAACGTTCGAACTTGGTCAGCGTGGATGGCGCCGATGCCGGCGACAACTCTGTCAACGGCATTCGCTCAACCATTTCTCAGGAAGGCGTGCAGGAATTCCAGCTTATCCTTAGCAACTACAATGCCGAGTATGGACGCGCCACCGGCGGCGTCATCAACATCGTGACCAAACGCGGCGGCAATACGTTCCACGGAGACCTCTTCGGATTCTTCCGGAACAAAGCCTTTCAGGCGCGCAATCCGTTTTCCGGTGAAGTCGATGCGAACGGCGTACTCCAGCCGACCAAACAGGGCTACACACGCACCCAAAGCGGCTTAACTTTCGGGGGCCCGCTCAAGAAGGACAAGACCTTTTACTTTTTTTCCTACGAATACACGCAGCGCGAAGAGACGGGATTTTCCAGCATCGGGGCGGACAATTTTGGCGTGGTCCAGGCTACGACGCAATTCATACCGGGGGCCACTCTATTTTTGACCAGGGATCAGAACGCGGCAGTTCAAAAGTTGCTGGGCGCGGGCTTGACAAACCTCGCCGCGCAGTACGAAGTCTTCATGGCATCGGCCTCCAGCGTGGCACTCAATAAGTTCGATTTCGGGGCTGTGGCAAATGGCTTCTACCAGTCCAAGGGCCTTCCACCCACCGCCACTCCTGGAGCCCAATTTCCGGTGCCAGTGGCTTGCCCCGCTGGTCAGCCTCTCAACAATGGAGCTACTTGCTCCAATTTTGGCGTTTACGTAGCACCCCTGCCCGCGTCCTACGTCGGTCTGCGAAACATACGCGGCAACTATCCGGTCATGGAGAAAACCAGCCTTTGGTCAGCCCGCATAGATCATCATTGGAACAATCACAACGATTCATTCCTCCGCGTGGGTGTCTCTCCTTCGCTGGTCACAGGTCTGCCGTCCACGTCACAAAATCAGGTGTTCGGACAGAACTCCGGTTCGCGGGCCGGCTACAACCAGTCCCGCGACCTCAACTTCACTTTCCAGCATGACACCGTCGTTAGCGGAACGGACCTCAATCAATTCCGCATGCAGATCGCGCGCCGTGGCCTGCACTTTGGCTTCTCGCAACTTCCCGGCGGCGATCAAATCGCCGTGAATATTCCGGGGTTCGCGTACTTCGGCCGCGAGCCTTACTCCCCTGTCAATCGCATCGAACGGCGATTCGAATTCACGGACAACTTCAGCCTTGTCCGCGGCAGACACAATTTCAAGATGGGCGCGGACGCTAACGTGATTCAACTTCGCTCTTCCAAAAAGCAAATCTTCGAACTCGACTTCGGCGGCGACGTGAACTTCGGCGGATTTGCCGCCTCGACGTTTGGTTTTCCTAACAACATTCCTGGAGTGACCGCTCTGCCAGGGACGACCGCCATGCAATCCTACGGTCTCGGAATCCCGACCACTTACATCCAGGGCATCGGCAATTCCAATCAGCCTTTCGACAACCTTCCCTTCGGTTTGTTCTGGCAAGACAGCTGGCGTCTCAGCGACCACCTGACTCTTAACTATGGCGTTCGCTACGATGTGGAGATCTCGCCCCTCTTTGCGCCCCTTCCGGGAATCAACGCCGCGGCGGAACAAGCCCTCGGCGTCGTCGAAGGAATCCCGCGCGATTATAACAACGTGGCACCGCGCTTTGGTTTGGCTTGGGATCCCGCTGGCAATGGCAAGACCGTCGTTCGCGCAGGTTACGGTATTTTTTATGACCATCCATTGCTGGCCGTCGCTTTTGACTCCGCCACTGCCGACGGCGGGCGCTCCACACAATTGCTCTCCGGGGGCGGCACGCCCTCGGCTTGCGGTTTGCTGCCCTTCCCCGCTGGCCCACCACCGCCACCAGGCTATTGCGGCGGGGGAGCGGACAGCCCCGGAAATCTGAATGGTTCTTCCATCTTTCAGGGTGTGCTCAACGCCAACTCGATCTACCTGGCGATTCCGACCTCGCTGACGCTGGGGTATCAGCCGAATCAACAGCGCTTCGATCCCTTTGCTGCCGGTTCGCTCTTTGCCAATCAGAACTATCTCAATACGGGATTTCCGCTTGGCGTTCTGCCGTTCACGCTTCCCGTAGGGAAAAACTTCGTCTACGGGTATGCGCAGCAGGCCAACCTCACGATTGAACGCCAAATCTCAAAAACCTGGAAATTCAGCCTGGGATACCAGTGGACTCGTGGATTGCACCTGAACCGGCCTCAGGACGTGAATTCCACGGATCCTAAACTCCTGGCACAGAACTTTGCGAACTGTCTGGTGGCCGGCATCACCACCTGCTCGTCGAGTCCTCTCGGCGTATCTGTCCCCTCCACGGCTGTGGCGCCCACCGCGAGCACATGCGGTTACGGCCCCGTGCCCGGTGCGGGTGGCATTTTGGGAGTGCTTGGCGGATGCCCGGCGGCGCTATCCTCTTTCGACGGCTCGTTTGTCAGCACGCCTGCGGCATTCAACTTCTTCCGGCCTTCCGGACCGAACCCCTCATTTGGAGGATTAGCGAAGTATCCCGGGCTGGTTCAGCTAGCGGGTGTTGCCGGATACCCAAAGGGCTTTGGCGTTCCCGTAGCCTTCAACAGCGTGGATGCCCAGCTTTCCAACGGCAATTCTTGGTATAACGCTTTGTCCCTTGACGTCTCGAAGCGTCTGTCGAAGGGCATTGAGGTGCTCTCCAGCTACACCTGGTCTCACTCCATTGATGACTCGACCGACTTGCAATCCCCACTCGAGCCCCAGGACAGCCGCTTCCCCAACCTGGAACGGTCCAATTCCGTGAACGACCAGCGCCACCGCTGGGTGACCAGCGCCGTCTTGCAATCCGACACCTCCAAGTCCGGCGATGGATTCTTTAAACATTTCATCGGCGGTTTCACGCTTTCACCGATCGTCGAGTTTTCTTCGGGCCGCCCCTTCAACGTCATCACCGCCACGGATACGCGGCTGGACCTGGGCGCTTCACAGGCTCGTCCTTCGGTGGGCGGCGCCACATCTTCGCCCTTCATCCCCGGCGTGACTTTCGGTGTGGCGAACATATGTTTGGACAACAGCGGGAAACCCTTTACAGTGCCTGGTGTTTCTCCGCCTGCCGGCTGCGATGGCAGCCTTGGCCGCAACCGTTTCACTTCACCCAACTTCTTTCAGTGGGACATGCGCCTCTCCAAGCGCATTCCGCTCGGCGAACGCTTCCAGCTCGCTCTTATTGCCGACTCCTTCAACCTCTTCAATCGCACCAACATTGCCGCGGTTAATCAGGTTTGCGACCCAACCGCGGGCGCGACTTGCAGCGCGGGCCAGCCGACGGCCTCCTACGACGCGCGCCAGTTCCAGTTTGCCCTCAAGGTGAGCTGGTAACCAAACTCTTCGGCCCCTGCCCACTTCCCCACCCTCATGAGGGTCCCTCCACGGGACCCTCTTTCTTTTCAAGCCCCCGCGTGCCGCGGTTCTCGGCGTTGGCCGCTCCTCTTTCCTCCCTTTCGACCTTCAACTTTCGACCTTCAACCTCTGCTAGAGTAGGAAGACCATTCCTCATGAAAGAATTGGAGAGTGAATGAACGCATTCTTGATTGGCGGCGTGATTCTTGTAGCTATCCTGGTGCTCTGGCTGGCTCTGCAGAGCCTGCAGGGGCGCCAGAAGAGCGGCGCCATCGAA
>DATNLB010000300.1:0-2970 GCA_035603095.1 Candidatus Acidiferrales bacterium | reverse complement strand
GGAATGTGGTTGCAAAGCTGACATTAGCCAGCACCCTATGAATTCATGGGTTCGCTCCCTGGTTCGGCCCTAGCTACTTTCCGGCGCAAAATTGATGCTTTGGGAAGAGTGGTCAAGGGCGCGCAGCAACGCAAGACCCGCCGGGGGTGACCGGCGGGGGTTTTACAGAGCCTGATGGTGAGGGCGGGCGGATTTACCGGGCAGCCCGCTTTTCCATCTCGCGGCCGATGTTGATGAGGTTGTCGGCAATGACGCCGAGGGCCGACCCAACGCTTCATCCCGGCGTCACCTTTGTAGCGGCAACGGTTAAGCCCATGCCGCCGCTTCGCAACGCTGATGCGCCCCTCGCATCCGGTCCGCCATTTCTGGCCATTGCGGAACCAGCGCTTCTTCTGCTCGCGCCTGCGTTCAAGGCTCTTGGTCGAGCGGTTGGGAATGCAGACGCGTTTGACGCCTTTTGCTTTCGCGGCTGCCTCATTCTTTGCGGAGTAGAAGGCGGCGTCTGCCGCTACCAGGCGCGGTGCGCGTCCGAGCATCGCTTGATGGGTTTCGATGGCTGCGATCAGCAGCTCCGAATCGTGCGGTCGCTGTGCGTAGACTTCATAGTCGATCACAATCTGGTTTTCGGCCTCCTGTAGTTTCACCATCTTGCCGAACTCGTTGGGCTTGCCCGCCTTGCCCTTGCGGATGATTTCTGTCGACGGCTCGAACAGGCTGAAGATCTTGCCTTCCGCGCGCGTATCGCCGCGGAGGATGCGCGCTCTGGTCTGCTTCATCACCTGCTTGATGAGCGGCACCATCGCATCGAGTTCCTGACCCAGGCCCTCCAGCACCAACTGCTTGCGAATGTTCGAAGCGCGCTTCACTCCTGCGGTGATCTCTTTGGAGAACCGCTTCGCCTGTCCTACCACCCGGCTGGTCGAGTTGAGCAATTTGCCGTACGCCTGCGTGAGCTTCTCCCGGCTCTGCTTGGCTTTGGAGCGCGCCGCGCGCGCGATGTCCAGCACCCGTAGCTTCACCGTCCGACTACGGTCGCGCAGTCTGGCTCCAGCCTTGCCAGCGATCGTTGAGACCTTCTTCATGGTGCGGATCAGCACCCGAACCCCGTCTCCCAACAAGCTCGAGTCGGTCGGATAGTGGATGTTGGTCTCCACCACCGTCGTATCCACGCGCATTCTGCGCCCTTCCATCGCCCCCTTGTCCCGTGCAAGCCTTACAAGTCTTTCGTGAATCTGTTTGACCACGTCCGGCCCCACCGCCACTCCCCAGCGGCCCATGGTCTTGGCATCGGGCGTCTTGGCGGCGCCCACGCGGGTAAAGTCGCGGTACACCAGATTGGCGCGCACCTCGCGCTCCAGCACGCCATAACTCCAGTTACGGATGTGCTTGAGGATCAACAAGCGCAGCACCACTTCGGCCGGAGCGCCCAGCCGGCCGCGGCTGCGGCTCTTGGGATGCCGCTTCATCAGCGCTTCGTACACGGCAGCTACGATTTGTTCGTCCGCCAGCACCTGATCGGCGTGTGTCATCCAGCTTTCGCGGAGATCGCTCACTTCCTCAGCGATCAATCCATCGCCGAAGCTGAACTGCGCGCGTCGCATCTTAATCACGGCTCTTGCCCCCGCGCTTTGCCGCGGTTTTCTCCGGACGCAGCAAATCATGGTTGATCTCGCAGATCGTCTCGATCGTCTCCTTCAGTTTCTGATAATTATCCAGCCAACGGCGAACCTCGGGCACCCGTTCGCGGCGCACACTGATTTGCCGGGTGCGTCCGCCGGCGTAGCTCACCGTCAGAACGAAGACCCGGTGCCCTTCGCCGCGCGCGCATTTCGGGCAATCTTTGGTATGTCGGACCGTGCGCTCCAGCAGCGAGCCACGCAGTATTTCGCCGGTGATCGGCAATTTGCCGACCAGCTTCTGGCGCGCTCGCAGGGTTCGCTCTCGAATCATCCATAAGAATGAATCAGCCAAAGCAACCGACGTCAATTCTGTTTCGGTCCGACCTAGCAGTTTTCCGCATACCGCGCGATTCTACCCCAAGACCAACCAGACTGAATTTTGCGCCGGAAAGTAGCTAGGGCTTCAATCATTGGGAAAGGTGCTTGATGGTTCACCGTGCCTTCGGGCATTCCAATCCATTATCCACGTTGCACAGCCCTGCTCGACGCAAACCAAGCAGGGGTTTGCTTTTGGACGGCGACTTCTCGGCCTTCCTCAGCTTAGAGAAAATCCCGCAGCCGGACAATTTCAAGAATATGTATCGCAGACAAGACGGCGCTGACTAATTCTCCCTGTGGCGCAGTATGTATTTCATACAGGTGATGCTGACTTGTAGGCTTCGCCATGAACTGCTGGATGCAATCATCCAGAGTGCCATCAACTATTAAATAAGGGCCGTCGGCGGCCCTAGCGCGCTCATTCTTGATCGAAGGCCATTTTCGAAGAGTTGCAGGAGCATTAAAATCGATGTGATTGTTGTCGTCCATAGTGGACTCCAAACTCTTTCACACAGCCTAGCGGGTTTTGCGGACGGCGGAAGAGAGAACCCGTTCCCCGCCAGCCATCAGCAGGTGTGCCCACGACAATCCCGCCGTCAGATATGGACGCATTTTAATCTGATTCAGACGTTGCTTACCGATTTGTCACTGGAAGACACCGGTCGCCTGAATTAATGCGGCGCGATGCGCTACTTTTTCCACATCTTTGACGGTTCCGAACTGCATCCTGATGATGTGGGAAACAACCTACCGAGTCTTGAGTACGCAAGGCGTCTGGCCGAAGTCGTTGCTGATGAATTAAAAAAGGGCGGCGAATTTTCCCGGTCGAGTCTCGTGATCGTTGCGGACGAGAATGATAATATACTCCTTGAGTGCGGAGCTTCCTAAAAAGAGTCTGCGGTGGTTTCCGTTGCAAGATTTGCGGCGGCTATCTCGACGCGCGGGATTACGTATGGGTACTGGATCACGAAGG
>DATNLB010000688.1:0-6322 GCA_035603095.1 Candidatus Acidiferrales bacterium | reverse complement strand
GTGCCTGTTCCCTCTAGATAAGAGGAGACGGTGAACGCGCCGCGAACCACAGTGTGGTTGCCTAGCATTGCAGGAGTCCAGGCAAATCCAAGGCGCGGTTCAAAGTCCCTTCCCCCATAGAAGCCATTATAGAGAGCTCTGCTGGCTCCGTTCTTGCCTGCGAGGTCAACATTGCCGGTGGCAATATTGTAATTAGACTGTTGGTCGTTTATTTCAACCCAGGGAGTAAAGGCCTGGTAACGCAGGCCGAGATTTAAGGTTAAGCGTTCCGTGACTTTCCATGTGTCTTCGGCATAGAAACCGATGACATTATTGGTCTGTGTCCACGTTTTGCCGGTGCTCACGCCGCGCCCGATATGATAGGGGAGACCCAGGACGAAGTCCGCGCCACCGTCGCCTGTGCCGCTGCCACCGCTACCGATGGTGTTGCTGGTAAACCGGCCATCAAACTCCATGATGCCAAGTTGCCCATTGTTACCCGCATAAAAGGTCTTGACGATCTGGTGATTAAATTGGGCGCCGAATTTGAACGTGTGGCGTCCGTGCGTCCAGCTAAGCGCGTCTTCGGCCTGCCAGACTTTGTCGTCGAAGCTCGTCGTTTGCTCCGAGGTTCCGAGGTTGGAAATTGCGGAATTGCCAAAGTTGATGGCCAACAGCCCGTTGATGCCCGAAGGGTTACCGTTCCCGATGCCCAGCGTATTGCCAAACTCCCCGACGCCCGTGCCCCAGCTAGTGCCGGCATTCAGCGTGATATGGCTCCAACCGAAGCGGGCGTCATTGACGAGACTGCTGCCGATGGTCCTGCTCCAATCGCCGACTGTGTTATAGATGGGCGTCGTCGAGAATCCGTTTCCCACTAACAAATCCGAATTCGCCGAGGGATTGTTCTGGAAGGCTCGCGTGAAACGACCCGAAATGTTGTCCTTGTTGCTGGCCTTGTAGTCGACCTTGATATCGCCCTGGTCCACGTTCTGCATGTTGTTGGTGATATAAGTCGCGTTGTTTTGCGGGTTAGTGTTTGTGGCTGGCAGATAGAGCGAAGAACCGAAGAGCGCGCTGGCAACAGGGCTAATCATGACTGTGGGAATTTTGTTGAATGCGAATGGCTGGCGAGTGGCGGCAGACGGAGAAGAAGCAGTACAAACGGCGGTAAACGATACGCACGGGTTATACAACTGATGCGCTATCACACATCCGTTAGCATTACTTCCCGCTGCGCACACGGTGTTAGGAGGACTTGTGGAACCAGGTTGCCTATTTAGGCAAAGCCCTGCCGCGTCGAAGCCTGCGGTGCATATCTGGCCAAAGTCTCCGCCGCGCTCGTTGGTGGAGTAGACCGTGGTCGGGGTCGACGAAGCGGGGGTGTCGAAGCGCTGGCCCTGGTAATCTGCGAAGAAGAACAGCTTGTTCTTCAGGACCGGACCGCCAAGCGTACCGCCAAGCATGTTCCAGCGCAGCTTGGCGCGAGGATTCCCGTTGAAATTATTCGACCAGCTATTCGCGTTCAGCTTGTCGTTCCGGAAGAACTCCCAAACATCTCCGTGGAGGCTATTGGTACCTGACTTGATCGTAGCGTTGACGATGCCGCCCATGAAACTCCCGAATTCCGCGGGGGCATTATTGGTAATCAGGTTGAATTCCTCGATGGCGTCCGGCGACGGTGTGTATCCCAGCAGGTTATCCGACACCTGGTTGTTATCCATGCCGTCGAGCAGGAAATTGTTGGCCTGTTCGCGGTTGCCGTTAATCAAGGGTCGGCTCCCATAACTACCCGTGTTGTTGCCGGAATTGAAGCTGTCGGGATCGGTCGATACGGACCCAGGCGCAAGCAGAGTCAATTGGACGTAATTGCGCGAAGCCAAGGGAAGATTATCGTTGGTAGCGGCGTTGATAATCGTATCAACCTGTGTTGACTCTGTTTTTAAGACGGGCGCGGCGCCGGTTACCTCAACGATTTGGGTGACCTGGCCGACTTTCAGGGCCACGTCGATGCGTGCGACTTGATTCAGCGTGAGGACGAATGCCGGGTACGCTGCCGAAGAGAACCCCTGTTTTTCCACTTTGAGTTCATAACTGCCCACCGGGAGTGGCGCGATACGATAGATACCCGACTCATTGGTCTCGGCCGTATAAGTGATGCCGCGTTCCACGGACTTTGCGGTAACCGTGGCCCCGACGACCGACGCGCCGCTCGGATCCGATACTGTTCCTGTGATCGACGCCGTTACATCCTGTCCCCACGCTGGATTCGCAGTGCACAGTAGCGCCACCAGCGCCATAACTACAAGCCCCAACCCCAAGGACTGCATCTTTCTCATGTTCATTCCTCCGATTCGAAGCCGCCGGCCGCCCGACCGCTTCTCCTCTTGGCTGAAATTCTCGACTGGAAACCAGCACCCCTGGCCAGCTATATGGCCGAATGTTGCCTAGCTATATAGCACCATTTTTCTGTTGTCAAGCATTAAATCGTGCTTTATATAGGTATATGCAAAAGCGGACTATAGCACGGGTTAGACTCCGCTCTATATCACCATGAGGTTCTAGTACGAATGCGGGGCTTTTTTCGGCGCTTGCTGGAGCAATGAAATCGAAATCGTTCTTGCTTTGAAAAAAAATAGGTTCCGTCCATATGTCCACAAAGAAGATCCAGGCCACTTCGAGAGGGAGAATGTCAGCGAAGAACTACAATGGCTTGCCCGCGTACCAGAGAATCCAAAGCGGGATCCGCAAGCGCATCGAATCCGGCCAATTACGGTCTGGTGACGCCGTTGCCTCCGAACGCGACCTCGCCAAGCTTCATCAGGTCAGCCTGATGACCGCGCGCCACGCTCTCGCCACGCTCGAACGCGAAGGAATCGTCGAGCGCCGCCGCGGCATCGGAACTTTTGTCGCCGCTCCAAAAATTCACTTCAATAAATTGATGAGCTATACGGAACAGATGTCCAGCCGCAGCCTCACCGCCGCCTCCAAGGTGCTCTTCGCCAAAGTGCTCGACAATGAAAACGAAGCGTCCGCGCGACTCTCCCTTCCCCCCGCCACCGGCGTCATCAAGATCGAGCGATTGCGCCACGCCGCGGGCGAGCCCTTTGCGCTGGAGACCTGCTATCTGAGCGCCGCTGAATTCCCTGGACTTTTGGACGCTCCTATCGGCCGGGAATCCCTGTTCGGAATTCTCGAACGCAATTACAAGATCGAGCTCGGCTATGCCGACGAGGAAATCGACGCGACCGCGGCCGATCCCAGAATCGCGGAGATCCTCTCCATTCCCCGGCGCGATCCCCTGCTGCGCATTCGCCAGGTCATCTATTCCACCAAAGGCCAGGCGATCATGTACGTGCTGGGTTTCTATCGTTCGGACCGGCACAATCTCGTCATTCGCCGCTTCCGGTAGAGCTGACGAATTTCTTTCGCTCGCTCATCATTGTTTCAGGTAATGGGAAAAGCACAGTTCAGAGAGGACGCCGCATGCTGGTAATCCTGAAACGCGACGAAGAAGAAATCAGCTTCCAGGCCGCGCAACTCATTGCCAGTGCGGTGCGCAAAAAGCCGGCATTGGCGCTTGGATTGGCCACTGGCAGCACCATGGTCGGCGTATACAAACATCTCGTGAGTCTTCACAAACAGGGCTCGCTTGATTTCTCTCGCGTCCTAACTTTTAATCTCGATGAATATCTCGGACTTCCCGCCGCACATCCTCGGAGTTTTCACCACTTCATGAAGGAAAACCTCTTCGCGCACGTCAACGTAGATCCCCGCAACATTCACATTCCCGACGGAACCATTCGCGGCAATTACGATCGCTACTGCGCATCCTATGAAGAGGCCATTCGAAAGGCCGGAGGAATCGACCTTCAGCTTCTGGGTATCGGGCGCAACGGCCACGTCGGGTTCAACGAGCCGACTTCCAGCATCGGCTCCCGCACGCGCCTGAAAGTTTTGAGCCAGGAAACGATGGACGACAACTCTAAATTTTTCGCGCCTGGCGAGGGGAGTCCGCGCTGCGCCATCACCATGGGCATCGGCACGATCTTGGAGGCGCGGAAAATTCTCTTGCTGGCCACGGGCCAGGCCAAGTCTGCAGCCATCGCTAAGTCCATCGAAGGCCCCATCACGTCGGCTGTCTCCGCCTCCGCCCTCCAACTCCATCCCGATGTGACTTTCATTATCGACGATGCCGCCGCTTCGCAACTCACCCAGCGCGACTACTATCACCGCGTCCTCGAAATGACTGTTCTCTTGACTCCCGATCGTCTCTCGTAAATCAAAATTCCCCGCGCTCTCGCCTTGACCCTGAGTACAATGACAGGTCAGATTTTACTTTAGACTTGATGTTTACGCTTCAGCGGGGAGCGCGCTGAGTGAAAGCATGAAACCTGCAAAGCTCTTCCCCATGTTCCTCAAGCTTTCGGCCCGGCCCTGCCTCGTCGTCGGCGCAGGAACCATCGCCGAATCCAAAATCGCCAGCCTCCTCGAGGCCGGCGGTCGCGTGCGCGTGGTGGCGCCCGAAGCGACTCCGCAAGTGCGCTCCTGGGCGCATTCGAACAGCATCGAATGGCGGCAGCGCTCTTTTCAACCGGAAGATCTTGAAGGAATGTTTTTGGTTGTCGCAGCCACGTCCTCCACGGAACTTCACGAGCGCATATTCGCTCAAGCAACGCAGCGCGGCGTGCTCTGCAACATTGTGGATGTCCCCCCCCTTTGCGATTTCTACTATCCGTCCGTCGTGCAACGCGGGGCACTGCAGATCGCCATTTCCACCGCTGGGCAGAGCCCGGCCCTTGCGCAACGTCTCAGAAAACAACTCGAAGATCAGTTCGGCCCGGAATACGAAGAATGGCTCGCGCATTTAGGTGAAGCCCGCGCCAAGCTCTTCTCCGCGAAGATGGATCCTGAAGAACGGAAACGGCTGCTCCACGAGGACGCCGGCGAGGAAGCCTTCGAAGCGTTTCTCCGAAATCGCCGCCATTCGAATCGCTCCGACTGAGTGTTTGCGTTTCCTCCAGAACCCGGCCATTTCCCTTCATTTACCATCAAAAATATCGATTCAGAGAATTCATTCTTCCGCACCTCCACTGGCCGCCCACGGTGCTAATGTTCTAGTGCGGTGTCAGCGGCAGACGGTTTGTTCGAGCCGCCGCAAGAAGAGCTGCCGGCTCATGCCGGTAGCGGGATTGAATCCAATGCAAGCTCTAGCCATGAAGGGTAAAGTCTATCTGATGGGAGCCGGTCCAGGTGATACCGATCTCCTGACCGTCAAAGCGGTGCACGTACTTCGTGCCGCCGAGGTCGTATTGCACGACGACTTGGTTTCGCCACAAATCCTCGACTTGGTTCCCGCCTCAGCGCAGGTGCGCAACGTCCGCAAACTCGGCATGCAGGCGGGCGGGCTCCAGGAAAAAATTCATTCCCTGCTCATCTCGGCAGCCCGGGAAGGCCATCAGGTTGTGCGGCTTAAAGCGAACGAAGCGCTTCCCTCCGCTCATGCTGACGACGAGACGGAAGCTCTCGCCCAGGCCGGGATCGATTTCGAAGTAATTCCTGCCGCTGCGTCGGCCATGGGAGCGGCCGCCGGCGCAAACTCTAACTGACCGGTTCGCACAAGTCTCTTCAAGACTAGTTTGCCTTCAACCGGCAGAGGCAATTCCCTGCCTTTTTCGGCCAAGAAGTTCCGTTGCTTGCTCAGAAGTTTCCTTCACCAAGTAACCCATCTTCGGATGCGAGGGTTCGAGATCGGCTCGGATTCCCTGCCGGTGCAATTCCTCTGAAGTAGTTGGCCCGATGGAGGCCACTAGCGCGCGATTCAGACCATTCCTCACTGGTTCTTCCAGCTTCATCTCCGCAGCAACCTGGAAGAGATGGACCGCCTGAACCGCGGTCGTAAAGAGCACGACATCCACAGTTCCTTCGGCAATCGCCGATATTGCGGTCCGGAGGGGAGCCAGGTCGTGCGGCAACGCCCATTGGTAGACCGGCACGGGCGTGACTTGCGCGCCTCGTTCCCGGAGCCCAGCCAGCAATTCAGGATTCGATACACCATATTCCTGGACGGCGACTCGCGCCCCTTGCAAACCGCGCTCGTGCGAAGCCTTACCCGCATCGTCAAGCGCGCGCAAAAGCTCGTGCCAAGTGTTGGGTTCGGGGGCGGTAATGGCAGGAGTTATCCCGATTTCGCGCAGGGCCGCGACGGGCTTCGGTCCGCGGGCCACCACTATCACACGCTGAAGCGCCGCGATGTACGCGCCGCGGTCGTGGACCTTTTCCACAACGCCCAGCAGCGCGCGGGTACCGACCCCGGTCAAAAATATGACCATGTCAAACTCGC
>DATNLB010000317.1:0-5640 GCA_035603095.1 Candidatus Acidiferrales bacterium | reverse complement strand
CGCGGTAGCGATTGAGCCTGACAATAGTCAGGCGCTTTGGAGCCTGGCGCGAGCCATCAAACCAGCCGATCCGGACGAGGCCGGGCGCCTCATGGCCCGCTACAGCGAAGTGCAAAAGAAACACCGCATCGTCGACGAGGCTGGCAATCTCGGCAATAATGCGCTGGCGGCCGGCGCGGCGCATGACTGGCCCGAAGCGATCCGCCAGTTCCAAAAAGCAATCACAGTCTGCGGCGACTGCGCCATCAAAGCGGATTTGCACAAGAAGCTCGGCCTCACCGATTGCCAGATGGGCGACATCGAGAATGGAGAAAAGGAGCTTCGGTTGGCCCAGGCGTTGAAGCCCGCGGACCCGGACATCGAACGGGCTCTCGGGCGGATCGCTGTGGCCCGCGCGAACGGAATCGCGTCGCAACCTGGCCACGAGAAGGCGCATTGATGCGCAGCCCTTCGAGGCGTCCCTCGTTGTTCACCCGGGGAACAATCACCGCCCTCACGCTGGTCCTTACACTGTCATTGGCGCGCCAGGGCTTGGCGCAGATGGTCTCTTCGGGCGCCAAGGATCAGCCCGTTCGTCCCCTCCCTCCTGGAATGAAAGCTCCGGCCATTAATTTCCGGGATGTCGCGGCCCAAGCCGGACTCAGCGCTGTGGGTATCTCCGGCGACCTGGAGCAGGCCTCCGTGGTGGAAAATACGGGCACGGGTGTCGCTATCTTCGACTACGATAACGATGGCTTGCCGGACATTTTTCTGGTCCAGGGCGACCGGTTGAAACCAGGCCCAGGGCCTCTCACACCGCATCTCTATCACAATCTCGGCGGGCTTCGCTTTGAGGACGTCACGGAGAAGGCAGGCATCGGGCACACTGGATGGGGGCAGGGTGTATGCGCCGGCGACGCGGATAACGACGGAAACGTGGACCTGTTCCTCACCCAGTGGGGTCACAACGTATTCCTCCACAACACGGGAAAAGGCACCTTCCTCGATGAGACGCACGAGCGCGGTTTGGACCGTCCCGGCTCGCGTTGGAGCACGGGCTGCGCATTTATCGACTATGACCGGGATGGGTGGCTCGACCTCGTGGTGGCCAACTATATCGACTTCGACGCCCAGCCGTCGCCCCGGCCGCGCGACCTCAGCGGCTGCAAGTGGAAAGGCATTCCCGTGCCCTGCGGACCGAATGGCCTCAAGGGCGAAACCATTACCTTGTATCACAACGACGGGCATGGCCACTTCACTGATGTCACCAAACAGGCCGGTATCGAAACGGCGCCCGAATATTACGGCTTCACCGTCTTGACCGGCGACTTCGATAACGACGGATGGCCCGATTTTTTTGTGGCCTGCGATTCAAGTCCAAGTCTCTACTTCCACAACAAAGGAAACGGGACATTCGAGGAGATGGGCCTTGCTACGGGACTAGCTGTCAATGAGGATGGCAGGGAGCAGGCCGGCATGGGAGCGACCGCCGCCGATTATGACGGCGATGGTTACCTCGACATCTTCAAGACCAATTTCTCGAGTGACACCAACACCCTTTACCGCAATCTGCGCGATGGAACTTTCAGCGATGTCACCACCCGCGCGGGTCTAGCGGTGCAAACCCGCTACGTAAAATGGGGCACGGCCTTTGTGGACATCGACAACGACGGCTGGAAGGATCTTTTTGTAGCGGCCGGACACGTCTATCCCTTCGTTGAAAAGTATGGCCTTGGCCAAGAGTTCCGCCAGCCGCGCCAGTTTTTTTGGAATCGCGGAGACGGGCAGTTCTTCGATATGTCTTCCCTCGCTGGCCCCGGCATTACCGCCAGGCACTCCTCGCGCGGAATTGCCGTGGGGGACCTTGATAACGATGGATCCGAAGAGATTGTGGTCGTCAACCTTTTTGAGCCTCCTTCGCTGCTCAAAAACTTCGGCCCCCGAGGTAATGCTCTGCTGGTACGGGCGCTGACCGCATCCGGCCGCGACGCGATCGGCGCGCGAATCACCGTGACGTCCGGCCACCGCAAGCAGATCGATGAAGTGCGCAGCGGCGGGTATTTCATGTCTCAGGGTGACTTTCGCGTTCACTTTGGCCTGGGCCCATTCACCAAGGTGGACGTCACC
Source organism: Candidatus Acidiferrales bacterium (assembly GCA_035603095.1). GTDB lineage: Bacteria > Acidobacteriota > Terriglobia > Acidiferrales > UBA7541 > Acidiferrum. The sequence goes on along the minus strand of DATNLB010000317.1, from coordinate 3,534 downwards.
ATACGCTGGCCGCAGGGCGCCACGGAAACCTTCAAGGAGGTTGCGGCCAACCAGTGGATCGTTGTACGCGAGGGTAAGGGAATCGTCGCACGACATCCACTCGCGCGTGCTACGAACGCCATCCATCAACGATAGCTGTTGCGTTCTTTCCAAAAACGGCGAAACCGTTCCGACGTCACTCCCTTCGATCTCTGAACTTCCTCTCCTCGTTGCGATTCCGAGTCCGGTCGACGATTTGCTCAAGCTGGTGAAGACTCTAAACCGCGCATTGGGCGAAGAAGCCCTTAGCGACTTTCAGATTCAGGAAGCGCTTGCGGCACTTTGGGCGCAGCTTGAAACGCCTAAGAGGCCCTGGTCTTGGCCCCAGTTTGGGTGCCGTCATTGCGTTGCGTTCATCGCGCACGCAAGGACTTTGAACCTCGCCCAACGCTGAGGGCAGGCAGGCTATTCCTTTTATCCGAGAGGTTTGTGTTTGAAATGGCGGACGCCGCTGCTGTATTCGGCAACGATATGGCCGTTTCCGCGGAGCTTGTACTTGTAGGTCGTTAGTCCTTCGATGCCCATCGGACCTCGTGAATGTAGTTTGCCGTTGCTTATCCCTACCTCTGCGCCGAGGCCGTAACGATAGCCATCCGCAAAACGTGTCGAAGCATTGTGGAACACGCCGGCAGCGTCAACTTCCTGCAAGAAACGTTCGGCAACCGCTTGATCTTCCGTAACAATGCATTCCGTGTGCTTCGAACCGTACTTGTGAATGTGTTCCAGCCCCTGTTCCAACGTGTCCACTATTTTAACTGAGAGGATGAGGTCGGAGTATTCGGTCGACCAATCCTTTTCGATAGCGGGGACCAGTTCTGCCTCAGGAAGTAGAGCTAGAACACGGGGACATCCACGAACTTCCACATTTGCTCTTTTCAATTCCGCGACGACTCTGGGCAGGAATGCGGCGGCGACATCCTTGTGGACAAGAAGGGTCTCGACGGAGTTGCAAGCTGCAGGGTACTGAACCTTAGAGTCTAACGTTACGGTTGCCGCTCGGCTCAGATCCGCAGCGCGATCGACGAACACATGGCAGATTCCTTCACCGTGGCCCAAGACGGGGATACGGCTGTTCTGCTCCATGAAGGCAACGAACTCCTTCGAACCGCGCGGGACCAAAAGATCGACTTCGCCCTGGAGACGCAAGAGCTCCATCACATCCGAACGAGATCGCAGTAGGTGGATGGACTCCTGGGGTACATCCGGAAACCTGCAAAGCGTCTCTCTCCAGACGGCCACCATGCTTTCGTTGCTATTTGCGGCTTCGGCGCCACCTTTGAGCACCAGAGCGTTGCCGGACTTGAGAGCCAGCGAAGCAACCTGCGGAACGACATCGGGCCGAGATTCAAATACGACCGCAATCACGCCAAGAGCGCAGGATTCTTTTTGCAAGATCAAGCCTTCGTCGAGCTCGGTGGTTGCCAGCCGTTTTCCCAGGGGATCGGGTAGGTTCGCGACTTCACGGACGCGGGCCGCCATCTCGGAGATGCCGCTCTCTTTGATCCGCAGCCGTGAAAGCAGGGCGGGGGTCAGCTCTCCCGTAGAAAGGAGCTTTTCCGCGGCGGTGCAGTCCTTTGCATTGGCAGCCAGAATCCGCCCGCCATTTCCTTCGAGCGCGTCCGCAATTGCCAGGAGGATCACTTTGCGCGTTTCGCCTGAAAGAAGTCCAAGCCTTCGGGACGCCTTCCGCGCAGAGTGCACAATGGAAGCAACGTCCGCGAATGGTGCCGTCGAAGGCGTATCGCTCATGCTTCGCGCTCCATGAGAACAATGTTGTCGCGGGTAAAGAGGACGCGGGCGGTCGCTGCTGCGTCGCTGGCGCAGTTGGCAATCCCTCGGGCAAATTCTTTGCCGTCGACGTTCGCGATACTTACTACGTCCATCGGCCCAAATGGTTTCTCAACGCGAATGACACCCGATGAGAGCAAACTGGCCTTGCCGCAGGTTATGGCACGCTGCGCGCCCGCGTCAACGACGACGCGGCCACGAACCCCGGCCGCGTAGGCAAGCCAGCGGCGTTTGCCCTTCATTCGGTTGGACGGCAGAAAAACAGTCCCTTCGGATTCTCCCGCAAAGATGCGTGGAAGTGTCTCCGCCCGATTACCATTGGCGATCACGGCCAATCCACCACAATTCATGGCGATTTCGGCTGCTTCAAGCTTCGTAACCATGCCGCCCCGCCCGGACTGCGACGGCCCGCTCGCGAGAGCTCTCAACTCCGGTGTCACCTTCGAAATCAGCGGGATCACTTGCGGGAGACTTCCTGATCCTGTTCGTTTGTGTTTCGTAGAAGTCTCCGCACCCAAGAGACCGTCGACATTCGTGAGAAGAATGAGCGCGTCTGCTTCCAAGCCACTCATGACCAGCGCGGCCAGCCGGTCATTATCACTGAAAGCTACGGAACGAGGACTTTTGCCGACGGTCTCCAGTTCCGCTGTCGAAATCGTGTCGTTTTCGTTGACAATGGGCAAAACTCCAAATCCAATCAGTTTTTCCATTGTTTGGCGCAGGTTGGAATAACGCTGCCAGTTGCTGAAGTCTTCTTCGGTCAGCAGCACTTGAGCAATCTTCACGTCGTACGCACCAAACAGCCTCTTATAGGCTTCCATCAACAAACTTTGGCCAACGGCGGCGCAAGCCTGCTTGGTTACCATGTCTTTCAGGCGAGAAGGGTGGAGTCCGAGCCATCCCCGGCCCAGTCCGACGGCGCCGGAAGACACCAAGACGACTTGGCGGCGGCTCGCTTGGAGAGTCGCGATTGCGCGCACAATCGGTTCGATCCGTTCCAAGGAGAGTTCGCCCTGGGAGCCCGTGACCGTGCTGGTTCCCAACTTAATGACCACTCGTTTTATGCCGCGCAAGAGGCCATTTCTACGTTGGTCATCCTGATGTGGAGATTCGCTCATGTGACTCCGGCTGAACTATTAGAGTACGACATTCCCTGCGGTTATCGAATTCGAATTAAGCGGCAGAAGAGACCAGTGCTCGTGGCGGTTGCATCGAGCCAGCCGGATTCGTAGCCCAACTCGGCTCCTCGATTGGGGAAGGCGGGCACAGTGCTACACTGCCTCCGTTATCTTTGGAGGCAAGACGTGAAGGCTTCTCTGTTTTATCGAATCGCAGCTGTTGTTCTGCTGCTTTTTGCTGTCGGACATACACTTGGTTTTCGCCAGTCCGATCCCGCATGGGGAGTTGATACGCTTCTTGGCTCAATGCGGGCAATTCACTTTGACGTGCAGGGGTTCAGCCGGTCCTATTGGGACCTCTTTGTCGCGGCTGGATTCTCGGTCGGCGTGTTTTATCTATTCGCGGCGGTATTAGCGTGGCAGCTAGGCGGCCTTCCGGCAGGGACTTTGGCGGTCCTGCGCGTCACTGTGTGGGCTCTCGCTCTTTGCTTTGCCGCCATCACGGTTGTGAGCTGGAGATACCTCTTTATCCAGGCAGACCCGCAAGAGAATAATGAGAAAAAGCTGCAGTTTCATTACTTTTTCCTTT
>DATNLB010000346.1:0-5665 GCA_035603095.1 Candidatus Acidiferrales bacterium | reverse complement strand
GGCATCGGCGGCGTCCGCCTGAATCGCGATCGCCTTTCGGCCTGCGCGTTCAATCTCCTTGACGACGGACGCCGCCGCGTCGGCACCTTTCGTGTAGGTGATGGCCACGTCCGCTCCGTCCGCGGCCAGACGCTTAGCGATGGCGGCACCAATTCCCCGGGAGCCGCCCGTAATGAGTGCAATCTTTCCTTCCAGTTTCTTTGCCATTGTGGTTTCTCCTTGAAAATAGACATATGCCCATCAGGCATGGGTTGAAATTTCATTGCTCGCCTAACGCATTCCAGTCACTTCATTGGATTAGGGAACTAGGGAATAGTCGCATCAGGGAGCATACTTTCTTAAGCTGGGAGCGATGCATCACGAGCATGGGAGTGGGAAATGGAATTACGACATCTGCGCTACTTCATCGCGGTTGCCGAGGCCGGGAGTCTGACGGTGGCGGCGGCGCAAAAACTGCACACGTCACAACCTTCGTTGAGTCGGCAGATTCGAGACCTTGAGCACGAGGTAGGCGCGCAACTCCTGACGCGCCGCGCTCGCGGGATCGAACTGACGCCCGCAGGTCGCGCCTTTCTCGAACACGCCCGCTCGGTGCTATCGCAGGTTGAAGCGGCAATCGAAGCTGCTCGCCGTGTCGCTCATCCCGCCAAGCCATGTTTCTCGATGGGCTTTCTGACCGGACACGAATTGACTTGGATGCCCGAAGCCTTGCGGATCTTGCGCGATGAACTGCCTAACATCGACGTGATGATATCGAGTCAATACTCGCCGCAACTCGCCGATGCCATTTTGAAGGGAAACATCGATGCAGCTTTTCTTCGACGCGAACAAGGCGTGCCAGAGTTGGCGTTCCGCCCTCTTGTCAAGGAGCCCTTGGTGGTGGTCTTGCCGAGTGACCACCGTCTTGCTGCGCGCAAAGCCATCAGTCCGGGAGATCTAGTGGGCGAGATATTCGTTGGGGTGTCGCACACGGCTCCTGTGCTGCGTGCGGTCATCGACGATTACTTGAAGCGGTCCGGAATCAATATCACACCAGATCACGAGACGGAGCACGTCGTTATGGGAGTGTCCTTGATAGCGTCGACGGGCGGCGTAGGGCTGTTACCTGCTTACGCGCAGAACTTCCTCACTTCGTCGGTAACGAGCCGTCCTCTCAAGGGAGATACGCCAACTGTCGAGCTGGTCCTCGGTTACAGAAAGTCGAACCAGTCTCCCATTCTAAAGCTCTTGCTTTCGAGATTGGACGAGTTGGTCGCTCGTGTCTCGAAGAGGGCACATTAAAGCCTTCGTATGTGGCATGGCTGACTAAAACGTGCCACTCGCCTTCCGAAGTTTTGTCCGGACAACGGGTCACTCGGGAAGTAATGGGCTTACCTGTGTGGCACGCTCGATGGAAACAGAACCGCTACCGAATAGGGAAGCGACCATGGAGGACTAGCCCACAGGGTCAAGAAAACGAGGCGCTCATCGCGAGGGAGGCGCGGTGCTTGAGGAAGCCGCGGGCGGCCAGGAGTTCGGCGTAGCGTAGGACGGCACCGACTGCTTTTGTGATCTAACCTACCGGTTTGGGCCTGATGCTTCACAGCTGTGTGTGCTCAAAGATTACTTGCCGAGGACAATGTCGATTCCGGCGAGCAGCAAGGCGAGCTTGAGGCGCGGCAGCTTACCGACGCACGAGGTGAGGAAGGCCTTATCCACAGTGACGATTTGGGAGACGTTGGCGACGGAATCCTTGGGCAATCCTGTAAGACGCGCTGAGAACCGTACATTCCCGGGGGCCGAGGCCCATTTGAGATTGGTGGTTAAAGGGACGCAGACGACGGTGGCGATTCGGCTCCGATTTAGGGCATCACATTGTACAACGACCACGGGCCTTTGGAACCCGGGACCGGAACCCGCAGGCGGGGGGAGATCCGCCCACCAGATTTCGCCTTGCGAGATTACCACTCGCTTCGCTCGAGAACCCTTCGGGCGGCAGACGAAACGAACGAATCTTCTTGTTCGCCGATTTGGGCGAGAGCCCTGTTCATGGCCTCGGTTACCTTATCGGGTGTGTGGCGTGCCAAGTATTCCTTCAGTGCGTCGCTAAACAGGCGGCTGCGCGAGCGATTGGTGCGCCGCGCAAGACGTTCCGCGCCCTCAAAGACGTCATCGGGAATGGACACAGCCGTTTTCATACCCTGAGTATAACCCCCAAACGGCCGGCAAGCAAGCGACTCTGGCCTAGCGGGAGACGGATTCGGCAACGTTTTGCTGCGGCAAGGCGACGCGACGCTTGAGGAAGCCGCGGGCGGCGAGGAGTTCGGCATTGAGCAGGGCGGCGCCTGCGGCGCCCCGGACGAGGTTGTGCGAGAGCAGGGTGAGTTTTACATCGAGCAAGGGACATTCGCGGACGCGGCCGACTACGGCGGCCATGCCGTTGCCGGCGTTGGCGTCGCGGCGGGGCTGGGGGCGATTTTCTTCGTCGAGGACGAGGACAGGATTTTTCAGCGCGGTGGGTAATGCGGCCAGCTCGGCGTCGACTTCAAAATTGCGGAGGGCTTCGCGGACTTCGTCGAGGGAAGCGATTTTTTTCAGGCCGGCGGAGACGCATTCGAGGTGGCCGTCGATCACCGGCACGCGATTGCAATGGGCGCTGAGGCCGATGCCGGCGTCGACGAAGCGCGAGCCATCCCATTTGCCGAGCAGCTTCTGCGGCTCGGCCTCCATTTTTTCTTCTTCGCCGCTGATGAACGGAACGACGTTGCCCTGGATATCCAGCGAGGCGACGCCGGGATAGCCGGCGCCGGAAATGGCCTGAAGAGTGACGACAAAGATTTTCTCGAGGCCAAAAGCATCGGCAAGAGGTTTTAGTACCAGGACCAGGCCGGCGGTCGAGCAATTGGGATTGGTGACGATGAAGCCCGTGTCATAGCCGCGATTCTTCTGCTGCAGAGGAATGGCGTCAAGATGCGCGGCGTTCACTTCCGGAATGAGCAGCGGAACATCGGCGTCCATACGGTGATTCCTGGAATTGCTGACGACCGGATAGCCCGCGCGGGCGAAATCCTCTTCGGCGGGGCCAGCGACGGAAGAATCGAGCGCGGAAAAAACGAAGTCGCAGTCGAGAGACAGGTCGAGGCCTTTAACGACGAGGCCGCGCGCGGCATCGGGAATCGGCACGTCGAGGTGCCAGCGAACGGCTTCGGCGTAAGTCCTACCCGAAGAACGCTCGGAGGCGGCAACTTCGGTAAGGTCAAACCACGGATGATTGCCGAGCATTTGAACGAGGCGCTGGCCGACAACTCCTGTAGCGCCAAGGACTCCCGCCTTCCACTTTTTCTCCGGTCGCTTCGCCTGCATGTTTTGGTCTCCGTCGTTTTGAGATGGGGAATTCATGCCGCACCGCGTTGTTGAGATGAAATCGAACAAATTGGAACGGAATCCTGTGACGCTGCTCTTGAATCCGGGAGCGAGCGCTGCGTGCCGATGCGCGTGCCGCGCGCCTGCGGATTGAAAGTGTTGCGAACCCAAACGACCATTTCGGTTTCGGCGGCGAGAGGAAGAACTTTTGCGTGGAGCACTTTCGCGCCGCTCGCCGCAAGTGCATGGGCTTCATCATAGCTGAGTTCATGCAAAAGGCGCGCTTCGGCAGACTCGTTGGGATTCGCGGTGTAAATGCCGTCGACGTCGGTCCAAATGACCAGTTCGTCGGCGTCCACGACGTGCGCGATGATGGCCCCGGAAAAATCCGAGCTGTTGCGGCCGAGAGTGGTGATGCGGCCATCGGGCGTTGCGCCGATAAAGCCGGTAACGACGGCCACAACGCCGGCTTCGAGGAGCGGAAGTAGAACGACCCGGCCGCGTTGCTTACTTTTTTCGAGATGCGGCTGCGCGTCGCGGAAGGTATCGCAGGTGAGGACGAAATCCGAGGATGTGACGGGTACCGCAGGGACGCCTGATTTTTCGAGAGCGGCGGCGAAGAGCCTGGCACTGAAGCGTTCACCAAAGGAGGCGAGGCGGTCGAAGAGCTCGGCGCCGGCGGCCGCGGCCCTGCCGTGGACCGGAATTTCGTGAAGAAGATCGCGTCCCAGGAGTTGCAACTCGCGGCGCACGCGAAGGTCATCGTCCTCGCTGAGTTGCAAATCCTCAAGCACATCAAGGTGAAGATGCAGGACGAGTTCGGCTTCGCGGCGGGCATGTGCGAGCTTGCCATCGGCGAGAGCGCGAGCAATAGAAAGGAGATGATCGGTGACGCCCTTCATGGCGGAGACGACCACGGTGACGCCCGATGCCCGCGTGGCGGCACGAACAAGGCCTGCAGCATGGAGCATGCGGTCCGCACCGAGAAGAGAACTGCCGCCGAACTTGAAAGCGACTACATTCTGGCGTTGCTTGGTCGGGCCGCCGGCGAAATGCACTCGCTCGCGCAACTCGGCGCGGCTTCTTTCCGCAGCTAATTCTTCCGGTACGTTTTCGAGACTCATGACCTGCGCTCCTGGTTCCCCTTGCGATGGCAACCGCTGGAGCGTCTCTGGAGGGGGCTTAAAAGAAGAAACCCACCGCCAGGTTCGCTTCTGGCGGTGGGTTGGAAACTTTTTGCTAGTTCGCTAGCTGTTTCTCCACGCGCCGGAAGCGGAAATAGTCGTCTTAGTCGTAGTCGAGGTAGTCGACATGGACGACTTGTGCGTAATTCGCTTGGTGGCGATGGAGATCATTACCCGGTCAGATTAGCACACACCATCCTGTAGTCAAAGCCTATTTTTCGAGCCCGCCAGGCTGGGTGAGCGGAGGGGCAACACCAAGTGCGGCGCGGCGCGATAGAGGGGATCGATGAACCTTGTTGTTGCTTCACGAAGCGGCCGAATCTGTGTTTGCGAAAAGAAGACTGGAACAGGTGAGGCCGGATTCGGCTTTTTGGAGTTCGGAGATGTCGATGGAAGTGACGTGGAAGCCACGGGCTTCGATGCGGGCGCGTGTGCGCGGAAACGATGCGGGGAAGATGATCGTGTCCGCGAGGGCCAGGGCATTGGCTGCATGCGGCTCGGCAGGATCGACGTCGATCCATTCCTGGCCGGCGAGCGGCGTGGTGTCAAACCATGCGCGGTTGGCGAGGAGCGTGTTGCGGCCGAGATGCGTGACGGCCGATTTCAGATGAAGGCAGCCGGTAACGGGAACAGCGATGACTTCGTAGTTGTGCGGCGCAAGAATGGCGGCAAGCTGGCGGATGCCTTCCGCGCTGCTGCGCCTGGTGAGGCCGGCAAAGATCTCGCGGCCGATGCGAAGGACGTCCCCACCTTCGAGCGTGCCAGGAAGAGAAACGTATTCGAGCTTTCGAAATTTGGCGAGCGCCTGAGCGAGCGAAGGTGCTTCGCGGCGGCGAGTCGCCGTTCCGAGCGGCAGAATCACCGCCAATTCATCGAGAACGATAGCGGGGTCTTCCACGAACATGGAGTCGGGAAGATCGGGCTCGGCGGGCAGCGAAATGACGCGAGCGCCCAATTTGCCCAGCAGCTTCTCGTAGGCGTGGTGCTGCTCCTGGGCGATGGCCAGATCGATGGGCTTGCGATCGATGAAAGAAAGTTCGCAATTGACGATGGCTGGGCTGACGGCACGCGTGATGGCTGTAAGCATTTCGATCGTGAGAGTTTACACGAGAACGACGAGAACGATGCGAGGTGAGGAA
>DATNLB010000295.1:0-15556 GCA_035603095.1 Candidatus Acidiferrales bacterium | reverse complement strand
TCGATTTGAAAAAGGCCAATCGCGCCCAGCTTCTCGGTGCTGGCCTCGGCGCCTCAAACATCTTCGTCAGCGACCTCTGCACCGCCTGCCGCCGCGACCTCCTCTTCAGCTACCGCAAGGAAGGCGCGCAGAGTGGCCGCTCAGTGTCCGTCATCGGTATCCGCTCGGAGGGGGATCTTTGATAGGCAGAGCACTTGACCCATTGTGGCTTACACATCATACGAAATTACCTTGACTTTTCTTTATTCTCGTATACAATTGACAACATAGAAAACTCCATTGGGAGTGCGTGAGCTTGCTCCCGCTTTTCTTTTTCAAGTCGGTCAAGTCGACTTTTGCCAAGTCCCCAACAACCAAAAACGCGCCCCTTTAGAATCAGCGAGTTACGAAATGCAAATTTCGTAAGCCCTTTATTTTGATATTCATGCAAATTGGTGGAGGGTAGGGTACCTTTCTTTCCGTATTTTCTTTTGTGTTTCGCCCTACTTCTAGAATACAACCGAGATCGTCACTGAGGACTGACAGCTGACAACGGGACACCGTCGATTTGCAGCAGCGCCAGTTGCCCGCACGCAGCCATGACGTCCCGCCCACGTGAGTAGCGCACAAACGCCGGCACGCCGCGTTCCACTAGAATCCGCCGGAACTCTTCGATGCGCTCCGCCGAGGATTCGCGGTAGGGTAGCTCTCCAGGATTCCACGGAATCAAATTCACTTTCACGCTTTTCAGCGGGGCCAGCAACCGCACCACGCGCCGCGCATCTTCCGCCGCATCATTCACTTCGCCGAGCATCACGTATTCAAATGTCAGATGCTCCCACGTTCGCAGCGGATATTCCTTGCAGGCGTTCATCAGCACGGAAAGCGGATATTTCTTGTTGATCGGCATCAGCGCATCGCGCTGCTCGTCATTCGAGGCGTTCAAGGAAATCGCCAGCTTCGGCCGCACCTTCTCCTGTACCAGCCGCTCGATTCCCGGGACGATCCCGCTGGTCGAAAGCGTCACATGCTTCGGCGAAATCCGCAGCCCATCTGGATCGAGCATGACGCGTACCGCAGCCATAACGGGCTCGAAATTCAGCAGCGGCTCGCCCTGGCCCATCAACACAATGTTCGTCTGTGGCGCTAGCTGTGCCTTGTGTTCTTCCAGCGGCAAAAGTACCTGCGCCAGGATCTCTCCCGCCGTCAGATTACGAATCAGCCCGAGTTGCGCCGTCAGGCAGAAATGGCAATCCACCGCGCAGCCCGCCTGCGTGGAAACGCAGATCGTCTGCCGTCCCTCGCTCGGCATGAACACCGCTTCCACCGAAGCCGGCTTCTGCGCGCGGCCCGCTCTTTCTTTTCCGTTTTTCTCTGTGTTCTCTGCGGCCCCTGAGTTCTCTGTGTTAAATTCTTTTTCCTCTTCCCTAGCTGCGGTCAAACCGAACAGATACCGCACCGAACCATCCGTCGAGGAAAACCGCTGCTTCACCTCCGGCAAAGTAATCCGCGCCTCTTTCGAGAGCCGCTCCCGCAGCGCCGCCGGAAGATTCGTAATTTGCGCCACATCGAATTTTCTTTCCGAGTACAGAGCGTGATAAATCTGCGCTCCGCGGAATGCGGGCTCGCCCAGCGCCACAAAGATTTCGCGTAATTCTTCTTTCGATTTGCCCAGGAGTTCCGTCATCATGGGAGTATCGGCAGCAACAGAAAAATTCCTTCGTTCTCATCTTAACACGCAGAGCCCAGCCCCTCTCCTGCACCTGCGCCGCAAATGGCGCTATAATTCTTTAGCAATCCCTGTGCTGCATCGTTTAGTGGACGGCTTTGCGGTCGCAAAAGAATCGGAGGCGCTGATGGCACAACACGTCGCAACCGAACAACTCACGATTACCGATTGGGTCAAGGGTCTCGCCGCGATCCCCGGGCGCGATTTCACCCTCGAAAACGTCCAAGACTACATCATCCGCCATTCGGCGCGCCCGGAGACGCTCGACAAATATTGCTATTTTTCAAAGGGCAACTACACGCGCAACCTCATCTTCAAGAACGAAGTCTTCGAGTGCATGACCATCTGTTGGGAGATCGGCCAGGCCAGCCGCATTCACAACCATCGCGATCAGAATTGTTGGATGTCCGCGCCCATCGGCCGGCTGAAGGTCCAGAATTTCCGCGTTGACGATCGCGACAGCGCCCGCGGCACCTGCCGCATTATTCCAACGGAGATCTACGAAATGGACGCCACCCATCCTGCTTATGTCAACCCTCTCGAGCCCGTCCACCAGGTTCTGAATCTCGCTGAATTCCGCCAGCGCGCCGTCAGCATCCACATTTATTCCAAGCCCTTCGACACTTGCGAGGTCTACCTTCGCGAAAAAGGCACCTACGGCGACGTCCCCCTCCACTACACCAGCGAATACGGCAAATTGAACCCCGCCGAAAAGCTTTTGTAGCACAGGCTTCAGCCTGTGCCCCGTTCTAACCTTCTTTCACCGCTGCGGGTTAAGTACGATGATCAAGGCAGTTGTAAGCTTTTTGTAAACACAATTTTTAGCTCTACAGTCTGCTTCTGTTTCTTTTTTCCGCCTCGCCTGTGTCACAATCTCTATATGGCCACCGAAACGCGCGACATTCAAAAGCACGTTTTGCCCAACGGCCTCGTGGTTATCACCGAGACTATGCCCCATGTGCGCTCCGTCTCGGTCGGAGTTTGGGTTCGCAACGGTTCCCGCCGCGAAGTCCCTGAAGAGAACGGCCTCGCCCACTTCATGGAGCACATGGTTTTTAAGGGCACGGAGCGCCGCTCCGCCGAAGCGATCGCCCGCGAAATGGATTCCGTCGGCGGCATGCTCGACGCTTTCACTTCCAAAGAACAGATCTGCTTTAACGCCAAGATTCTTGACGAGCACCTGCCCATCGCCTTTGACGTCATCGCCGACCTCGTCCTCCGCCCGAAATTCGACGCCGAAGATGTAAAGAAAGAACGCCAGGTTGTCCTCGAAGAAATCAAGATGGACCTGGACAATCCCGAATATCTACTTCACGAGATTTTCACCCGCGGCTTCTGGCCGCGACATGCGCTCGGCCGCCCGATTCTCGGCACCCCGGAAACCGTGAAAGGATTCAATCGCGATTCGCTGCGCGCGCGCTTTCGAGAGTGGTTCGCGCCGGACCATCTGGTGGTCACCGCCGCCGGCAACGTCACTCACGAACAAGTGCTGGAATTAGTGCAGCGAGAGTTCGGCCACATGAAACCGACAGGTCCCGCCGAAACCGACGGCGCTCCGCACACGGATGCGCCCATCCATCTCGAAGCCAAGCGCGACCTCGAACAGGTGCATCTCTGCATCGGCGTCCCGTCGGTTCCGCTGGGCCACGAAGATCGCTTTGCCGTCGCCGTCCTCAACAATCTTCTGGGCGGCGGCATGTCCTCGCGCCTCTTCCAGAACATTCGCGAAAAGCAGGGCCTCGCCTACGCGGTCTTCAGCGAGCTGACGCCCTATTCCGACGCCGGCATGATGACCGTCTACGCCGGCACCGCTGCGGAAACAGTTGGCAAGGTCATCGATCTCACCATTCAGGAATTTCGCGCCTTGAAGGAATCACCGGTCACGGAAGAAGAGCTTCGCCGCTCGAAGAATCACCTCAAGGGCTCGCTGATGCTCTCGCTCGAGTCCACCAGCTCCCGCATGTCCAATCTTGCCCGCCAGGAACTGTATTTCGGCCGCTTCTATTCGCTCGACGAAATCCTCGCTGGGATCGAAGCTGTCACCCACGCGGAACTCCAGTCCCTCGCCCAACGCTATTTCCAGGCCGGCCTAATCGCCGTCACCGTCCTCGGCCCCCTCAACGGTTTCACCCTCGACCGCTCACGCCTGGCCTGCTGAGTGGGTGGTTCAGATTTCTCCGTTTTGGCGTGACAAAAGTTTGTTCTTCAAGCGATAGCTAATTCAAGCCCATCACCAGCGCCGAGCGAGGCCGCGTATTCGATGTGCAAGACGCGGCGCGGAGCTTCCGATTGCGATTTCGATGATGCATGCACAATAAGAGGCCGCATAGCTAGAACTCCACCCTGGGGCACGAGGCATTCGACGGCGGTAACTCGTGTTGAGAGCAACGGCAAAGCCGTGTCTTGATGCCACACTACCAACCAGTTGGCCGCCGGCGATTTGTCGAAGAGCGTTGCGCGGAACGGAAATGCGTCTCGGCCAAGATTCTCTCGCGCGATTCCCATCATCCGTGCCTCTTGAGCGATAGCCGCGACGGCTGGCAACCTCATCGCATGGCGCACGCCAGCCCTGCTGCGTGGCAAATCTGCTCGGCTCAACTCTTCGAGCAGCCCGTCAATATCTGTTGCCTCCAGGACTCCCGGAACTATCGTAAAACCTAGTTCCTGAATCGGCTCCAGCCAGCTCAACGATTCCTCCGTGGAAGAACTTCGAATACTTTTTCTTGCGGCCTTCAGTCTTAGTCGGGTAAGCATTCCTCCCTGTGCTGCATGAACTGAGCCAGGAACAAGGAAGGACAGCAGGGGACCTCTCCTCCTAGGAATGAAACGACCGAAATCCTAGTTTTGCGTGGCGCGGTCCGCATTGACGGCGGCGCCGATAATTCCCATCTCGTCCGAGGTCGGCACGACTTCGAAGCGGCTGCCCTGCAGGGGACTCATCTTGACCATTTCATGCACGAGCCTGTCCAGCAGCCCGATATCAATGAATTTTACTTCCGGGCCAGTAACGAAAAACATCCCGGGCCCCTCCATGTGGATGTTGGTGGCGGTGGCTGCCGCCAAAGCACGGTGACAAAGGGTCACAAATTCGGCGCAGCGCGCGTCGCCCGCGCGAGCATTTTCGAACACTTCTTCGGGCTCCAGGTCCAGGAAGCGCATGCGCATGGAGCGGCGCCCGAGAATGCCTTCCAGGTGCCCGCGCCCGCCGCATCCGCAGAAGTTTTCCTTGGGATCCAGCGTAACGACGGAGTGCCCACCCTCCCAGATGCCTTCGCTGGAAGGATAACGCCCGAACCCAATTCCATTCCCGAGCGTCCACACGCGGGTAAGTTGGTGCAATTTTCCTTGTGTCGCCGCGATTCCCGCGGCCATGACGTCCGCGTCGTTGAACAACCGGACCGGAACTCCCGCAGCCTTGCCACCCAAGGCGGTAGACAATGCTGCTTGCAATGCGAATCCCTTTATCTGCTGCAGGTTGGGGGAATCCTCCACGACCCCAGAGCGGATGATGCCCGGGAAGCCGATCCCGATCGCTGCGATCTTTTCTCCGCTCGCGACTTTCTCCACTTGCTGCCGGACACATTCCACGATGCTTTCCGCGGGCATCGACTGCAGCGGGTCCAGCGTTTGCGATTTTTCCGGAAAAATATTCAGCGGGCCGACGACCTTGTCGCCTTCCACCAGGCCAACGGCGATATGTTCCATGACCAGTACACCAACTGTCCTGCGCATCGTGCTCCTGCCAATCTTAAGGAATCGAAGATTCGGGCAATCGACTCCTCACCCGGACGTGACTACGCCCTGACCAGTTTGTTCAGACCGTTGAATGCCGCGGCCTTATAACACTCCGCCAGTGTCGGATAATTGAAAACGGTATCCACGAAATATTCCACCGTGCCTTTCAGCGCGAAGACCGCTTGCCCGATATGCAACAGCTCTGAGGCCCCTTCCCCAATAATGTGCACGCCCAACAGTTCCTTGGTGGAAGGATCGAAAAGGAGTTTTAGGCGGCCGGTGGTGTCGCCGCGAATCTGGCCGCGGGCAATTTCGCGAAAAAAAGCCATTCCGACCTCGTATGGAACCCCTTCCTCGGTGAGCTGCTCTTCCGTCTTTCCGATAAACGAGATTTCGGGAATGGTGTAAATCCCGTAGGGATAATTCGCGCGGTTGGAATTCGTCGGCATGCCAAACGCCTTGGCAGCGGCGATGCGTCCCTGCTCCATCGAAACCGAGCCGAGGCTGGGGAACCCGATGACGTCTCCTACGGCATACACATGCGGTTGCTTGGTCTGGTAATTTTCATCGACCGGGATGCGTCCTCGCGCATCGGCCTCCAGGCCGCCTGCCGCCAGGTTCAATTCATCCACGTTGCCCTGCCGTCCGACCGCATAGAGCAGCGCGTCGCCGGAGACTTTCTTCTTGCTTTTCAGATTCGCCACAACGGTGTGATCCGGTGTTTCCTCAACGCTCTCCACTTCCTCATTTAGCCGCAACGTGACGCGCCGGTCCCGCAGATGGTAACAAAGCGCCTCGACCATCTCGGCATCGGCGAATTCCAGCAATCGCGGACGTTTTTCAATCAGCGTCACGCGGACGCCCAGTGTGGCGAACATGCACACATACTCGACCCCGATGACTCCGCCGCCCACCACGATCATGGCCTTGGGAATCACCGGCATCTTCAGAATTTGATCGCTGTTGATGATGGTCGTGTCGTTGAAAGGGACCAAGGGAGAGACAGCGGGTTTCGTGCCTGTGGCAATAACGATGTTGTCCGCTTCAAACTCCACTTGTCCGCGCGAGCTCGTCACTTGCATGTGGTGGGGATCCAAAAAGCTGGCGGTTCCCGTGACGACTTCAATGCCGTTCCGAGACAGCTGGGCGCGGATCACATCGATCTCGGTCTTGATGACGTTGAGCGCGCGAAAGGAAAGATCGGCCATGGTGATCAGTTCTTTCACACGATAGTTGACGCCGTAGATGCTTTGATACTGATAGCCGGAAAGATGCAACACCGCTTCGCGGATGGTCTTACTCGGAATCGTGCCGGTGTTGATCGCGGTTCCGCCGATCACTTCCAGCTTTTCAATGAGCGCGGCGCGCTTGCCGAATTTCGCCGCTTGAATCGCAGCTCGCTGGCCTCCGGGCCCGGAACCGACCACGATTAGATCGTACTTTTCCATGTTTGCGGCGGGAGTATACCACCGTTGCAATCGTGGAGTCCTTGTTGACGCCACGCCATCGCTCTGCCATCATTCTGAAAATTCGTTTTCGAGTCGAAATGGCACGGAGAAGCTGAGGAGAAAACGATCGGCTTGCGGGTTTCCATCCTAGCGTCCGGCAGCTCGGGCAACATCACGTTGCTCGAGACCGAGCGGACCCGCCTCTTGGTGGATGCCGGACTCGGCAAGCGCGAAACCCTGGCCCGCCTCGCCGCCGTTGAAAGAACTGTCGAGCACATCGACGGGATCCTGATCACCCACGAGCACACCGACCACTGCAACGGCCTCCCGCAAATGCTCGGCCTGTGGAAAGCGCCGCTGTTCGTCACAGAGCCCACTATGGACGCTCTGCACCGCGCCCTACCCGATCGACTTGCCAAGCGTTTGCGTGGCGTGGAAACCATTTACGGAGGCCAGCGCTTCACCATCGGCGATATTGAGGTCCACGCCTTCGCGATTCCCCATGACGCCGCCGACCCTGTCGGCTTCACATTCCGTTCGAATGGCGCGAAAATGGCCATCGTCACCGACCTGGGCTACATGCCCGAACTGGTCAAAGTGCATCTCCGCGGCGCCGATTGCCTGGTCCTCGAATCCAATCACGATCTGGACATGCTCAAGGTCGGCCCGTATCCCTGGGTGGTCAAGCAGCGCGTTCTCAGCCGCACCGGCCATCTTTCGAATCATGCCGTAAGCGAATATCTCTGCGACCCCGACGGTTTCGACGCCATTGCGCGCTATCTCGTCCTCGCCCACGTTTCGCAGGAAAACAACAATCCCGATCTTGTCCGGCTCTCCGCGGAAGAAGCCCTGGGCCGCCGCCCTGCCGAGTGCGCCTTCAGCGGCGAACTCCTCGTCGCCTCCCAGCACGTTCCCCTCAGGCCGCTTGAGCTGTAACATTAAGTCCGATGTAGGCCATTCAACATTTCGTTCGCTTTTAGTGCGAAGCTCCGTTAGACTTATCTTGTCTTGGTAGAGGTGCGGAGGCCATGAGTAGCCGGGCAGGTAATTCCGATCAGCTTCGGATGCCCGCGCAAAAGGGGCCACATTGTTGTTGCTGTCGTCCGCCGAAATCGCAGCGGTAGCTGAAACCGCAGTGGTTGGGGAACAGGCCCAAGGCCTGTTCACTGTCATCCGTTCATTAGGATGAAGCGCTATCGAGAGGCAGCGGCCCCGATTTGTATCCTCGCGGTTCCTTCCTTTCGTTTCGCTCATCCAGAAATGCCCGATTCGAATGAGTCTTTTCGAACTAACGCGCGCGCTGGTGGACATCGAGTCGACCACCAACCACGAAAAAAATGTGGGCGACTACCTCTTCGCGCATTTGTCGGCTCTCGCCGCGCGCCACAACGGCGACGTCGAGCGCATCCCTGCGGAACTCAACCGCGACAATATCTTTGCGTCCTGGGGTGAGCCCGTCGTCACGCTCTCCACGCATATGGATACCGTTCCGCCCTTTTTTGGTTCGCGCGAGGATGGCGATTTCATTTGGGGCCGCGGTTCCTGCGACGCGAAGGGGATTATTGCTGCCATGATCGCCGCCGCAGAAAAACTGCTCGCCTCCGGGACGCGCAATATCGGCCTCCTCTTCGTCGTCGGCGAAGAACGCAACAGCGCCGGTGCAATAGCCGCCGCCGCCACTCCCCGCGGCTCGCGATTCCTCATCAATGGCGAGCCCACCGAGAACCGTCTCGCCCTCGGTTCGAAAGGCGCGCTGCGCTACGAAATCACGACTCACGGAAAACTCGCGCACTCTGCCTATCCGGAACTCGGTCATTCCGCCATCGACACGCTGCTCGATGTTCTCCACGACATCCGCCAGATTCCGCTGCCGCAAGACGCCCTGCTCGGCCGCAGCACGCTGAATATCGGCACCATCAATGGCGGCCGCGCACCCAACGTGGTCGCCGATCACGCCGAAGCAGAAATCATGTTTCGCACGATCGGCGATCCGGCGAAGACCCGGGAAGCGGTGTCCGCGGCGACGGCAGGCCGCGCGGAAGCGCGCGAAGTCTTCTACACGCCAGCCGTGCAATTGGCAAAGGTTGATGGTTTGCCCACAACGGTGGTGGCCTTCACGACGGACATCCCAAGTTTCGAAGGTACCTGGGGGCAGCCATTCCTCATTGGACCCGGCAGCATTCACGTCGCACATACTTCCGAAGAGCGCATGCCGAAGAAAGAATTGTCCGAAGCGGTGGATATCTACGCGCGCATGGCGACGCAACTCCTCGCGACCGGCCGGAGGAGCGCATGAGCACCGGCCTCGCGATTGTTGGTTATGGAAAGATGGGCCGCCTCATCGAGCAGCTCGCGCCGGAATACGGATTCGACGTGCGGGCAAAATTTGATGCGCGCAACAATCCGCGCGGCCAGGCCCTTTCTCAACAGACTCTCCGGGGAGTCGATGCGGCTGTTGAATTTACCTCACCGGACGCTGCTCCGGAAAATATCCGCCGCCTCGCTGCGCTGGGCGTTAACTCGGTTATCGGCACAACCGGCTGGTTCGATCATCTTCCCGCGGTCCGCGAAACTGTGGCAAGCAGCGGAACGGGCGTTGTCTGGGCGCCCAATTTTTCTGTTGGCGTGAACCTTTTCTTCGAAGCCGTCGCGCACACCGCGGCGCTCTTCGCGAAACATGGGGAATACGAAGCCTGGGGTTGGGAAATTCACCACTCCGCGAAGAAAGACGCGCCTTCAGGGACGCTGAAGAAACTTGCGGAGGAGATGCGAGCAAGCGGCTACAACCGTCCGGTCAGCTTGGGTTCCAACCGCGCGGGTGCGCATCCCGGCACGCATGAAATCGGTTTCGATTCCGCCGCGGACACCATCACGCTGCGTCACACGGCGCGCAGCCGCGAAGGTTTTGCGCGCGGCGCGCTCCGCGCGGCGCGATGGGTCGTGGGGAAAAAAGGGCTATTCGAATTTCGCGAGATTCTCAGCGAATTGAGCTGAGGGAAAAAAGGAAGGAGCAGCATCATGTTTACAGGCACAGGCACCGCACTGGTCACACCTTTTCGTCGGGATGGTTCTCTCGATGAACCCGCTCTGCGAGTTCTGATCAAGCGACAGATCGAGGCAGGCGTCGACTTCCTCGTTCCGTGCGGAACGACGGGCGAGAGCCCCACGCTCACGCACGAAGAGCATCTTCGCGTCGTTAAGATCACCGTCGAATTGGCTAACGGTAAGGTGCCTGTCCTCGGGGGCGCAGGCGGGTATAACACCGCGGAGGTCATCGCGCTCGCGCGCGAGCTCGCCGCTCTTGGAGCCGACGGCATTCTCTCGGTCACTCCTTATTACAACAAGCCCACTCAGGAGGGCCTCTTCCAGCACTATCGCGCCATCGCCGAAGCGGTGCCCCTGCCCATCATTCTTTACAGCGTGCAGGGCCGCACCGGCGTGAACATCGAGCCGGGCACCGTGAAGCGCCTTGCGGAAATTGAAAATATTGTCGGCATCAAAGAAGCTTCCGGTAATGTGTCCCAGATGGCTGCGATTCTCAATGCCGTCCCGGAAGGCTTCATCGTCCTCTCCGGCGACGACGCCATAACGCTACCGATCATCTCCCTCGGTGGCCGCGGGATCATCTCCGTCGTTTCGAACGAAATCCCCGCGGAAATGTCACAATTGACGCGGCTCGCCCTCCAGGGTGACTTTCCCGCCGCGCGCGCAATTCACCGCCGCTATCATCCGCTCATGGAAATCAATTTCGTGGAGTCGAATCCCATCCCGGTAAAGGAGGCGATGGCGGAAATGGGCCTGCTCGAACCGGTATGGCGCTTGCCACTCGTGCCGCCGAAGGCGGAGAATCAGGCGCGCATCCGGGCCGTGCTCGAAGCGCTCGGGCTCGTTAGCCGCCCGACGGCCGTGCCTACGGTCGAGAGGGTTCATGCTGCCTTCGCAAATTGAGCGTCTGTTTGACGAAGCTCCGGCTCATTACGAAGAAGAACATTTCTGGCTCTTCCGCGATTTCAAAGCCGCGCTGAATCGCGGCGAAATTCGTGCTGCCGAACCGGATGCCTCCACGAAATCCGGCTGGCGCGCGAACGCCTGGGTGAAAAAGGGAATCCTGCTCGGGTTTCGAATGGGCGCCATCGCTGATATGTCGATCGACGCTTCGAAACAGCCCTTTTTTGACAAGTCTACCTATCCGGTGCGCGCGTTCGCGGCTTCCGACGGCGTGCGCATCGTTCCCGGCGGCTCCAGCATTCGCGATGGAAGTTGCATCGGCCGCGGCGTGATTTGCATGCCGCCGATGTTCGTGAACGTCGGCGCGTATGTTGGTGAAGGCACGATGATCGATTCGCACGCGCTCGTTGGGAGTTGCGCCCAGGTCGGCCGCAACTGCCACATTTCCGCCGCGTCGCAAATTGGTGGCGTCCTCGAACCTGTCGGTGCGCTTCCCGTGATTATCGAAGACGAAGTCCTGGTCGGCGGGAATTCCGGCGTTTATGAGGGAACCGTCGTCAAGCGCCGCGCGATTTTAGGCACAGGCACGATCCTCAATCGCTCCATCCCGGTTTACGATCTTGTTCGCGATGCGATTTACACCGCCACGGAAAGCGAGCCGTTGATCATTCCCGAAGAAGCTATCGTCGTTCCAGGCTCACGCGCGGTCTCGCATCCCACTGGCGCAAAATGGGGGCTCTCCCTGCAAGCCGCCGTCATCGTGAAGTACCGCGACGCCAAGACGGATGCGCGCGTGAAGCTCGAAGATCTTCTGCGTTAACCGCTACTGCGTGAGCACTTTTTCGAAAAACTGCAGCGCCCGTGGATCGTTCGATTGCCCCAGCCAGAACATCGCCTGCTTCCGCACTGCCGGATTGCGATTCGTCTGCGCGACTTCAATCAACTTTGGCACGCCTTCTTCCTTCGGCAATTGGCTCAGCGCAAACACCGCTTTTTTCTTTACATCCGTGTCCGGATCGTTCTCGATTGCTCCGGTGATCGTGCCTACGGCTTTCTTTCCGGCTTTTTGCGCCAGCCAGAAAAGCGCCTGCCCCCGCACATGCGTGCTTGTGTCGTCGTGCGCCATGCGGATCATCTCATCCAGCGCTCCAGCTTCATGGCTCACGGAAAGCGCAAACGCTACGTGCGCGCGCACGTCCGAACTCGGATCCGTTTTCGCCATGCGCTGCAAAGCGAGCAATCCGGCGTTGCCCCGCGCAGCCCCCATCCAGAACGCTGCCTGCCTCCTCAGCCCTTCGCGCTGCTCCGGTGTCACAAACGATTCGAGCGCCCGGTCAGCCGACGCATCCGCATGCAACGCGATCGCCGTCAGCGCTCCATTGCCGACGCTGCGGTCTCCGTGATCTTCGAAGCCTGACCCGCGCACGTAAGTTGCGAGGAGCGCCACGCTCTCCGTCGGTTTGACTCCCGTAAGCCAAACGAATGCCAGACCGCCCGCATCCAGCGTGCAATCATCTGACGCGACCCGAATTTTTACGACCTGCTTCGCTTCGAGGCGATAGAGCACGATGAGTTGCCGCGAGCCCTCCAGTTTGACGTTTCCGTCCGTGCGTGTCGTGGTGCTCGATCCGCCATTTTCCTTTTCCAGCCGGCAGGATCCGCAATTCCCATCATTCCAGTTGTTGTTACAGCAGACTCCACGTTCGCCCGCGACCTGATCGACGTGGTAGCCGACCCACTCCGCTTTTTCCGCCGTTCCTGCGAGCTCGCGCATGGTGGCATCGAGACTCGCGCCGGCTCCCCGTGTTTCCAGCTTCGCATTTTCAATGCGCGGAGCTTCCGCCACCTGCGCAGCGGCCCGGATTGTTTGCGCCGGCTCCGGCGGGGCGTCGCCCTTCGCCAGTTGCACGGCAGCACAATAGATCCCTGCCAAAATCATCGCCAGCCCAAGTATTCTTTGTAGCGTCGAAATCGCTCGCTCTTCTCGCATGGTTTCCCCCCCTCACTTTTGCAGCAGTTCCATCAGGTAATCGGTGCCTTCCTTGGAATGCATCAGCGTCAACTTGGACACCGCTGTTTTCTTGAGTTCCGGGTCTTTTTCGCTACGCGCGATGGCCACCAGCGCTTTGGCGTTCCCTTGCAAGAAATACGCGTTCAATACTTCCGCTTTGACCTCGTGGTCCGTTTCCTTGCTATAGATCTCTTGCAGCGCCTTCCCGGAATCGTCCGAATGGATCAGCCCAAGGTTTCGGATCGCCGCTCGCCTCAATTCCGCATCTTTTTCTCCCTGCGCCGCCTGCACGAGTCTTCCCGAATCGCCCGCAAGGAAAAATGCCTGCAGGATTTCCCGCCGGACGTCCGAGGATGTTTCAGTCTTATACAACTGCTCCAATTCGCCAGTTCCATGAACTAGACCCAGTTGCCGGATCGCCTCGCGCCGCAGTGACTCATCCTTCTCGCTCTTCGCCGCGGCGAACAGGCGCTCGTGATCGCCGCCGATCATGTAGCTGCGAAGTATGGCGTGCTTAACCGAAGCATCGCTGCTTGATACGTAAACTTCGGCCAGCGTCTTCCGGGCTTCAGCACCGCCGAAGAGTCCCAGATATTCAACCGCCTTCCTCTGCAGTTCCGGATTGCTCTGTCCTCGCGCGATTTTGCCCAGAATCTCGCGCGCTTGTGGCGACCCGCTTTGTGCCAGCACGAATAGCGCCTTCGATTTTTCTCTTGGAGAAGCCGAACCGTTGATCACTTTCTCGAGCAGAGGCATCGCGCGTTCGGAGTCGCTGTTCATAAGCCCTTGGATCGCCAGCATCTTCAATTCTTCGTCGCTCTGGTCCGCCGGCTTTACAGGCTGGCCGGTTGACTGCTTCACCTCGATCTCCAGAGCGCCGGCATCCTTTTGCCACCGGCTCTGAGGAAATCGCCGCTTCAAGTCCGCAATCGTGGTTAGTGCCGTATCCCTCTTGCCCAATCGGTTTTCCGCGTAAGCCTTCCAGTACAGCGCCGCATCCGTTTGCGGGCCGTTCATATCTGCCAGTTCCTTGAATTTAGCCGCGGCCCGGTCATAGCGGTCTTCATCGAGGTCTTCACGCCCGTCGTCGTACAATTCTTGCAGCCGTTCGACCTTTTCCTGCGCCCGCTCTCGCGCTTCCTGCTCCCGCTCGCGCTTTTCGTCTTCTCTCTCTCTTGCTTCCTGCTCGCGTTCGCGCTTCTCTTGTTCTTTGTCCTGGGCCTCCTGCGGGTCTTGCAGAGAATCCGCAGATTGCTCGGGAATGGCCTTGAGTCCATACGCGCGCGTGACTGCAGGCGCCAGCAGCAGCGCAGCAACTGCGATCCAGGACACGCTCGTCTTTCCAATTGAATTGCCGATGGTCATACTTTGTTCCTCTCTCTTTTCGTAGAATCGTTCTGCGCCGGCTCAGGCTCCCTGGCCTCCTGGCGTTGTTGCAGTTCCTTGTTGACCACCCGGACTTTGAACAAAATCCCGCGCCCTTCGATCTTTTTCTGGATTGCTTCGAGCTGCGCCGGCGTTACCTCTTCCGGACTGTGGGCCACATCCAGCAGCACGCGCTCGAGTTCGTCCAGCACGCTGGCAAGTCCCGCATCTCCCTCTTGCAGCGCCGTCTGCCGATACAACCGGTTTTCTTGCAGCAAATCCTCCGCGCGCCGCTGTTCGGCGGCGATGTTCACTTGTTTCTGCGCCGGATCGCTTGGCTCCGCGTTCGAAAGCTCCACCAACATCCTCTCGGAGTGGCCCAGGTGTTCGCCTATGGCAACCACTAACACGCGCTCCCGCACCTGTTCCTGGTTCGCGATGTTGTCACTCGTTTTGCCTGGCTTTGTGATTCGCCCGGCGACAAACGCCGCGACAATCAGCGCCACCATCACGCCCGCCGCAGTGAGGCGCCGTGGTTCCATCCACACCTGCCACCACCGTCCCGGTTTCTGCGCAAGCCGCGGGGCAATTTCCCGCCACACCTGCCGCCCGTAATCCGCCCCCGGATCGGGCACAGGAAGCGTATCCAGCGCCGCGAGTACCGCTTCGATTCGTGCCAACTCGCCGCGGCACTCTGCGCAGACTGCGAGGTGTCCTGAAATCACCGCTCGCTGCTCGGCTACTCCCTCGCGATACGCGATCAATTCTTCTTCCGTCATGTGTTTCATGATTCCGTTCCCATGGCGCGCGCCTGCGCCCTTGTTTCCACAACGGGCTGGAGAGCACGCCGCAATTTCTGCACCGCGCGAAAGACGGTGTTCTTCGTCGCGTTCGAACTTGATTTCAAGACTCCTGCGATTTCTTCGATCCCGCAGCCTTCCCAATGCCGCATCACGAAAGCGGTTCTCTCCGCGTCCGAAAGAGCGGCAAGCGCCTGTTCCATCTGTTTTCGCAGCTCGATGCTCTGCGTCAACCGTTCCGGCGTTGGCGCCCCATCTGGCACGCGATTGAGTGGATCGTTTTCCATCCCGTCCCGGTCTTCCGCTCTCGGCGTTTCCCGCCGCGATTCTTCCTTCTGCCGCTGGCGCATGCGGTCAATGGCATAGTTCGCCGCGATGCGATAGACCCAGGTCCCGAAGTTCGATCGTGCCGCGAACTGCCCTAGCTTTTGATACCCGCGCAAAAATGCCTCCTGGACCACCTCTTCAGCATCGTGCCGGTTCCCGGTCATCCGGTAAGCCAGCCGGAAAACATTGTGGCTGTGCCGCTCAACGAGAACGC
>DATNLB010000299.1:0-5516 GCA_035603095.1 Candidatus Acidiferrales bacterium | reverse complement strand
GCTTTACTGTTATGCATGTTGGATGGTGAATTGCACCTGTACCAATGGCCAGGGACCGCCGCCCGCAGCTAAGCGACCTGGATGTGGAGATCCCGATGGGGTTTGCCCAGGTGGGCTTGACGCTGGCGCGTGGCATCGCGGCGGTTGCCCTTGTCCTTTTCCTCACGCCTGATAGCAATGCTCAAACCGTGGATGTTTCCGGGCGCTACCAGTGCGCGCAGGCGAAGATGCGCGGGAAAGTGATCCCGTGCAAGGCGGCGCCGCTGATTTTGAAGAACGACGGGCGTTTCGAACTGCGCGGCTGGGAAGGAAGTTATCTGGTGAATGGGGAGTGGGTGGAGCTTTCGGATTCCCTGATCAAGACGCGCGCGAAGATCGTGCCGGGACATAAAATCGTGTTGCGCTACTACGGGAAGCACGGCCTGGTGGAAATGACTTATGAGCGGCGGGTGGCCGAGATGGGGAAGACCTCACTGAGCTGAGAGGTTTACACCGGCTCGTCCGCATCAATTATGGATCGCTTACAGCAGCTCTTCCGCGTGCAAAGCGCCTTCCGGGATTTCTTCGTGTTTGAAATAGACAGAGACTTCTCGCTTTTGGGCAAGATTTAGAACCTTCCGTTTGAGTGCCTTCCGAACCTTGGCTGAGTATTCCTGCTTCCGCTTGCGAATGTGGGAAAAATCAGCAGTGGGGACATCGAGCGTTTCCAGTTTTTCGCTCTCCGCGAGACACAGGGCAACGGACTGGCCGAGCATGTCAATGAAGCCGGGGGCCACGATGCGGCCCTTCGAGTCGATTTCGCGCTTGGCATGGGCTTCGCGCAAAGCGGCGATTGCGGCAAGGCAATCGCTGCTGATGACGGCGACGTCAGCCAGATACTAGGGATTTCCGGTGCCATCGATGATGTGACCATTGCGGATGATGAGGTCGTAGTCGCCCGCTGGTGACGCGGCATCCAGGCTGGCGTCGTAGGCGGCTGCGGCAATTTCTCCCAGGGCTTGACCGGCCACCCGCTGCGCGGCCTCCGGATCGGGAGCGAGCGAGACGTGATTGACGTAGGCAGCGAAGGCGAGTTTTTTTCCGTCTTTCGTGATGACATAGCCGGCGAGGCCTTTGCCGTTAAGCATCATCATGCCATTGAGCCTGTCTTCGGAGCCGAAGGTGCCGGTTTTCGCGAAGACATGGCCGGCGCCAGGGGAATCTGTCTGAATTTTCGCGAGCGTGCCGTCTTTGCCGAGAATCGGGAGGGCATTGAAAAAAACTTGAAAGTCAGGGCGAGTGGTCCAGTAGGTGAGGTAGTGGACCATAAAGTCGGCGCTGAAAAGATCGGCCCAATCGCCGCCGGCCCCATCGCCCTGAGCGGCTCCGGACAAGTCTAGATTCGCTGATTCGAGAAAGTCATGTTCGACTTTGAATCCGGCGTCGAGAAGATGTTTTGTATCTTTCTCAATGAGAGTGCCGAGGAGGTATGGCCCCATACCGGCGTGCAGATTTTGGCTGACCTTGAGCGTGATTTTGATTTCTTCCGAGAGTGGAGGAGACACGTGCTCAGTCACCTGATTCTCCGCCGAATAGAAACGCGCATGGGCAGAAAAATCAGTGACGGCTGGCGCGGGGGTATTCTTGACCTGAATGCCTGCGGCTGACAGTGCTTCGCGGAATACGGTTTCTGCAAACCTTGTCGGGGATGGGACGGCAATCGCCGCGGGTTGGGGACTGATGCCGACGGGCAAGCTGCCGGAGAGGGTGACCAAGACGGAACCATCCGGGTTCGTGGCGATATCCGGCGGCTCGAAGGACGGCTTGGTGCCAGCAGGAGAGGTGATCAGGTGATTCACGAATTTGATGTAAGAAGTCTGAGGCGAGGATTGGAGAGCGGCGGGCTCGCCAGGCTTCGCGCCCGGGGAGCCGATGAGATCGATGACATTGTCATTGATCATTATGGAGGACATCACGACGTTTGTGCCGCCTTCCCGTGGGCCGTCGGGGAAAAGTGAGGCGTCAATCAGCACCCGTCCTTCGATTTTGCGAATGCCGTTGGCCGCGACATCTTTAGCGAGCCGATGGATGACCAAAAGTGGATCGCCGGGAAGGGCGGGACCCTCGTAGGAGTGATCTTGATCGACGAAGGCGAGGCTGCCGTCGGGCTGGATGCGATTGGATAGATTGGGATCGCCGCTGGCGACGAGAATGAGGTGGCCCTTGAGTGTGCCGTGCTTGTCGATTAAGCCCGTGCGGTAGACGCGGGTGTGAAAGCGGTAATCGGCGCCCAGCTTCGCGAGGAGCGCGCCTTCGGTGAGGATTTTGGTGGTCGAAGCGGGCACAAACAATTTGTCAGCATTGAGGGCATAGAGGACTTTGCCGGTGTCGAGCGAGCAGAATTCGATGCCAAAATTGGCATGAGCAAATTCGGGGCGGCTAGTCACCTTCTGGATGCGCTGAGACAGCGAGGATTCAGACTGTGCGCGAGCGAGAGGCATTTGCAGAGAGAGAAAGAACAACAGGTTCAGAACGCTGAAGAGAGGCAGGGCGCGCGGTCTATTTTTCAAAGCAGAATCCTCCAATAGATGATTCAACCGCTCGATCAATGAACTGAAATTGCCGCCGAGCCGGAGCCGAGCTTTTCGAAGGGCACGTTCAGGATCGGATATTCCTTCCAATCCTGGTAGTCAAAATGCCACCACTCGGCTTCGTATACTGTAAAGCCTTCAGATTCCGTGGCCTTGCGGAGCAGATCACGGTGCCATCGTTGGAGTGATGTGCCGCCGGGATAATCCGGGAAGGAACGCGGCGACATTTCGTCGTAAGTGCCGGGCATCTCGATGGGTTTTCCTGTCACCAGATCATACAGGGTGAGGTCCACGGCGCAGCCGCGGTTGTGCCGGGAGCCTTGCGCGGGATCAGCGACGAAGATTTTGCCTTCCGGCGGGGTAGCGTCCCAGAAAACTTTGGTGACGTACCAGGGACGATACCCATCATGGATGAGGAGGCCGTAACCCAGTGGTTTGAGTTTTTGTTGAACCCGCATGAGGGCTTCGGCGGCGGGACGTTGGAGAAAAGCACGCGCCTGCAAATAAACGGGTGTGCTGAGGAAATCATTCAATGTCGCGTACCGAATGTCGAGGTGAATGGATGGATCGAGGGGAGCGAGCTCCACGAGATCGGGCTTTCGAAAACTGCCAGTTTCCTTTGGTGGCGTTGCGGCAAGGGCTTCTTTACGGAGCAGCGCAATTGACTTAATTGGCTTTATCAGGACCTGTTGAGTCGCATTCTTATCCGGCGTTAATTTGCGCCATGAGACATCGCCCAACACGAACTTTCGATAGCCCGCTTGGTCAACGGCCAGGTATCGGTGTGTCGGCCCCGCGGGGGAAACGTTTGTCGGGAAGCCGTCGATGCTCTCGTATTTTGCGTCTTGTGTTTGCTTCTCCCGCCGCAGGATCATTATTGATCCGGCTTTCTCACCGACGACGAAAACTGCTCGCGCAACGTCATCTTCTGGAGGCCAGCCATATTCGCCGATCCACGGTTTCCAGCGAGCGGGAATGTCGTGCGGTTTGGGGCCAGGGAGCAGAGCATCAGGCGATTGAGCGAACGAAGCGCACGCACAAAGGGCTCCGAGGAGGACAGCGGCGACGGATCGTCTCTTTAGGAGAAAGCCGAAATTGTCGTACACGCCAGATTCCTCTTGGACCATTAAGAGTTCACTCGGTTGCGGAGAACATGATAGCTGAGTCCGAGGCGAGACGGGGGCGATTAGGCTCAGGTGTTGAACCAGCGAACGCCTTTGCGCTGTTCTTCGGCGATTTCTTTCGCCAAGGCTAGAGTTTGTGTGCGGCGATACTGGCCGACAGCCGCAAGGATGGCGTTCATCAAAGCAATGGGGGCCGCATAGGAAGCGCCGAAAGAAGTTGATTCGATAGAGGCCAGAAAGATTTCGTCACACTCGCGTGCCAGGGGGGAAACATAAGTGTCAGAGATACCGATGCAATATGCTCCGCGAGCACGGGCTTGCTGTGCGCCTTCGATCGTCTGCCGCAGCCCGCGGCGAAAGCTGATAGCGATCACCAAGTCCTGCTTGTTAACAGAGCGCACCAGATGCAAAACCCGGCCGGCGGAGGTGGCGACGAAAATCGGCAGACCCAGCAAACTAATTTGATATTCGAGGTATTGAGCGAGCTGAACCGCGAGGTCTCCAGCGAGCAGAACGATGCGGCGGGCTTCGTAGAAGCGTTTTGCCAGCGCGACAAGGCGCTGTGCATCAAGGCTGTTTTTAAGGCCCTGCAGGTTCTTCAAGTCCTGCCCGAGCGAGTCGCGTACGTGTGACGGCATGCTCCCATCGCGGTCGCCGGACTGCATGGTGTCCAGGGAGGTAGCGTAGGCCAGGGAAAGCTCATGCAAATGACGCTGAAACTCGCGGTAACTGCCGAAGCCGAGGCCGCGGACGATTCGGACGATCGTTGCCGGATCAGTCTGAAGGCGCGCGGCCATGGCGCGCACGCTGAGGAGCACGAACTCACGCGGGTGCTCGAGGATCGGGCGGATAATTTCCTGGCGCTTGATGCTCAGCTGATCGATGCGCTCAACGAGATTCCGAGTGGCTGCCTGAGAAGGGGCCTCTTTGCGTTTCATCACGCGAGAGGATTGCTCAATTCCAGCCGGGTGTCAACTAAAGTTGAGTACCGTAAATAAGCGATGCCCAAGTAAACTATTCGAAGTTTATTTTTTCGACGCGGCCGCTTTGTTCTCGAGTCCCGGGGCGATCACCGGCTGCAGGAATGGCATCATGGCGCGAAGTTTGGGGCCGAGTTGCTCGATGGGGTTTTGCTGCTCGCGCTGACGCGTGGCGAGGAAGTTGGGGCAGCCCTTTTCATTTTCTTCGATCCAGGCCTTTGCGAAACTGCCGTTGCGGATCTCCGCGAGGATTTTGCGCATCTCTTCCCGCGTCTGTTTGGTGATGATGCGCGGTCCGGCGGAATAATCGCCCTGCTCGGCAGTATCGCTGACGGAGTAACGCATGTAGCTCAGGCCACCCCGGTAAATCAAGTCAACGATGAGCTTGAGCTCGTGGAGGCATTCGAAGTAGGCGACTTCGGGCTGGTAGCCTGCTTCCGTGAGGGTCTCAAATCCCGCCTTGATCAATTCACTTACGCCGCCGCAGAGCACGGCCTGCTCGCCAAACAAATCCGTTTCAGTCTCTTCGGTAAAGGTGGTCTCCAGAACGCCGGCGCGCGTGCAGCCGAGTCCCTTGGCGTATGCGAGAGCAAGCGCTTTCGCTTTACCGCTGGCATCCTGCTCGACCGCCAGAAGCGCGGGTGTTCCGCCGCCTTCGGTGAAGACTTCGCGAACGCGGTGGCCTGGGGCTTTTGGAGCGATCATGGAAACATCGACGGCTGCTGGCGGCTTGATCGTACCGAAGCGGATGTTGAAACCATGCGCGAACATCAAAGTCTTGCCGGGTTTGAGATTTGGTTCAATGGCGTCGCGATACAGCTTGGGCTGCTTGGTGTCCGGAA
>DATNLB010000468.1:0-4268 GCA_035603095.1 Candidatus Acidiferrales bacterium | reverse complement strand
TCCTTTTCGCCCTCCAGCAGGCGCGCCACTGGAATTCTTGTCCAACGGGAGACCACCTCGGCGATCTCGTCGGCTGTGACCTCCTCCTGCAACAGACGCCGCTTGGACTGATCGCCGCTGACCTTGGCTTCGTGTTCCTTGAGCTGCTGCTCGAGCTGCGGGATCTTGCCGTACTGATATTCGGCCACTCGTGTCAGCTCACCTTTGCGTTGGGCCTGCTCCATTTCAGTCCGAGCCAATTCAAGGGCGGCGCGGAGTTTCTGGATGTCGTCAATGGCGTGCTTTTCGCCTTCCCACTGCGCTTTGAGCGCGTCTCGGTCGCTCTTGAGATTGGCCAGCTCTTTTTCCAGCCCGACCAGGCGTTCCTTTGAAGCCTGGTCCTTTTCCTTGCGCAAAGCCTCGCGTTCAATTTCAAGCTGGAGAATACGGCGCTCGAGTGATTCAAGCTCCTCCGGCATAGACTCCATTTCAGTGCGCAGCTTGGCCGCAGCTTCGTCAATGAGGTCGATGGCCTTATCCGGCAGAAAGCGGTCCGAGATGTAGCGATGCGAGAGCTGAGCGGCCGCCACCAGCGCCCCGTCCTGGATGCGAACGCCGTGATGCAACTCGTAACGCTCGCGCAGACCGCGCAGGATGGAGACCGTATCTTCGACGCTTGGCTCTTCGACCATCACCGGCTGAAAACGGCGCTCCAAAGCAGCATCTTTCTCGACGTATTTGCGGTATTCGTCCAATGTGGTGGCGCCGATGCAGTGAAGTTCACCCCGAGCGAGCATCGGTTTGAGCATGTTGCCCGCGTCCATTGAGCCTTCCGCCTTGCCGGCGCCAACCATCGTGTGGAGTTCGTCTACGAATAAGATGATCTGACCCTGTGCGTTGGTGACCTCCTGCAGCACGGCCTTGAGCCGCTCTTCGAATTCGCCCCGATATTTCGCTCCCGCGATGAGCGCCCCGAGATCGAGCGCCACGATGCGCTTCTCTTTGAGGCTGTCGGGCACATCGCCGGATACGATGCGTCTGGCCAAGCCCTCGACAATCGCAGTCTTACCCACACCAGGCTCGCCGATCAGCACGGGGTTGTTTTTGGTGCGGCGTGAGAGCACCTGGATACAACGCCGGATTTCCGCGTCCCGGCCGATAACCGGATCAAGCTTGTTCTGCGCGGCCAACCGGGTCAGGTCGCGTCCGTACTTTTCGAGCGCTTCGTAGGTGGCTTCGGGATTCGCGCTCGTTACGCGCTGATTGCCACGGACCTCGGTCAGTGCCTGCAAGAATTTCTCACGCCGGAGGTCGAACGTCTTGAAAATTTTCCCGATATCGGTGGTGGCCGGTTCGGAGAACATGGCCAGCATAAGGTGTTCGACGCTGACATAATCGTCTTTGAGTTTTTTGGCTTCGTCCTGGGCAGCAACGAGCAGCTTATTGAGGCGCTGGGTGACATAAAGCCCTTGGCCTGTCATTGTATCGCCGGAGACGCGCGGAATGCGATCCAGCGCCTCCTGAAGTTTTTCTTTCACCAGATCGGGCGACACGCCGGCCTTTTCCAAAAGGCGCGGTACGAGACCCTCTTCCTGTTCCAGCAGAGCCAAGGCGAGATGTTCGACATCTACGGCCTGATGCTGGTGACGTGTGCCAATGGCCTGCGCCTCCGTCAGCGCGGTCTGTGATTTTTCCGTGAATTTGTTCAGGTCCATAAACTGTTCAACAAGTCGGCGATCTCACATCGCGTGACCGACGAGTTTCGACTTTTCTTTTGATTGCATGGCCGCGGCAGCAGCCAGCCGTCCGGGATCTTTGAGGGAGGGCATTTCCTGGCTAACAAGCCTGTAAAACGTTGGACCATCAATGGTCTCGGATTTGAGTAACTCGGCGGCGACGAGTTCGAGCTGGTCGCGATGCGAAACCAAAGTCTCCTTGGCCTGGTCGTAAGCCAGGCCGAGCAGTTGCTTGACTTCCTCATCCATTTCGCGAGCCGTCTGCTCGCTGCAATCTCGCTGAATTTGGAACTCCTGCCCGTTGAGGAAGGTCGGCTGACGCTGAGCGCAATGGGCCAGGCCCAGGCGCTCGCTCATTCCGTACATCGCGACCATCTGGCGCGCAAGTGCGGTGGCCCGTTCAAGATCGTTCTGCGCGCCGGTACTGACCTCGCCGAACACAACCTCCTCGGCCGCACGACCACCCAGCATGCCGCGGATGCGGTCCATGAGCGCACCGCGCGTGAGCAGGAACTGGTCTTCACCCGGTAGTTGCATGGTGTAACCAAGCGCAGCCCGGCCACGCGGCACAATGCTGATCTTGTGGACAGGGTCAGCGTGCTGACTGTGCGCGGCAACCAGCGCGTGGCCGGTTTCATGACAGGCAACGCGGCGCTTTTCCTCGTCGTTCAGACGACGAGTCTTGCGTTCGGGACCGGCAACGACTTTCTCGATTGCTTCTTCAAGGTCACGCTGGGTAATTTCCGTCACCCGACGGCGAGCAGCCAGCAAAGCAGCTTCGTTCAGAACGTTCGCCAAATCGGCGCCCGCAAAACCGGCGGTGGCAGCGGCGATGCGTCGCAGGTCAACATCAGGCGCGAGGCGTTTGTTTTTTGAATGCACCTTGAGAATCGCTTCGCGGCCATCAAGGTCGGGCGCGTCCACGACAATTTGCCGGTCGAAGCGACCCGGACGCAACAGAGCGCGGTCGAGAACTTCAGGCCGATTCGTAGCAGCAAGGAGGATGACTCCGGTATTAGGTTCGAAGCCATCTAGTTCCACTAGCAGCGCGTTGAGCGTCTGTTCGCGCTCGTCGTTCACAGTGCCCACCGTCACCCCTCGCTGCCGGCCGATTGCGTCGAGTTCGTCGATGAAAATAATGCAGGGGGCATGCGCTTTGGCTTGCTGGAATAGATCTCGCACGCGCGCGGCGCCCACGCCCACGAACATCTCGACGAAATCGCTCCCGCTGATTGAAAAGAATGGCACTTTCGCTTCGCCCGCCACCGCTCGTGCGAGCAGCGTCTTTCCGGTGCCAGGTGGTCCTACAAGCAGCACCCCCTTCGGAATGCGCGCGCCGATCTCCTGATACTGTTTCGGTTCTTTGAGGAAATCCACTACTTCCTTCAGCTCGAGCTTGGCTTCCTCGCAGCCGGCCACGTCGTCAAAAGTGACGCCGGTGTCGCGGTCGGCAACAAGCCGGGCGCGGCTCTTACCGATCGAAAGAAGCGATTCGCCCGCAGCGCCTATCCGGCGCGCGAGGAAGCTCCACAGGACAGCCATGAAAGCAATCGGCAACACCCATGAAAACAATAGCTGAGAGAGAATGCCGGGGCGTACTCCGCCGTACTCGACACCCGCGCTTTGAAGGTCTCGCACCAGGTCAGGGTCCTCGACGCGCACGGTACGGAAGAAGAAGGGTTTCGTTTCCGTAGGCGCTTGTTGTATACCGTTCCTGGATGCAACGGAAGCACCCGGCTCAGCGGGCGCGGTTTTCGATTGGCTCTCAGCTCGTGGCACGATGCGGCCGTCGATTTCGTCCTGTCTGACGACCGCTTCGGCCACCTCGTGCCGGGCCAGATATTTCTTGAACTCGCTGTAGGGAATGGTGCGCAGGGGCACCGGGGTAAACAATTCCTGCCAGACCCACATGACCAGCAGAGTCAGTAGAAAATACCCGATCGCAAACCGCCACTGCGGCTCGAGCTTGTCGACCTTGCCGGGTTTCTTCATCGGAAGACTGATTCGGGGCTTTCGTTTCATAATTCGATCTCGTGTGAGCTAGGTGCGACGCATCCCGCCGCCTCTCTTTATTCGTCAGCGCTCCCTGCCGGCTTCAGTCCAGCATGTATTGCCTGATCCTTGATCCGCCATGGGTGCGTTTGGCGCTAGCCAAGAACGAACCTTCTCAGGGCAATTCGGGCGCTCAAATCTAGGCTCCTGGGGTACTTTTGCTCACCAGTTTTTGGCGTAGGGTGCGCTCTTTTTGCTGCTTTTTTCAGCAGAGAAAGCAGCTCAAGGCGCACGTGTACTCGAATTGGTTGCGGCGCTAAACTCCGAGGTCGATTTGTTGAACGGCGGCCTTCTATCTTTTAGCCGACGAGACGGTTCAGAACCAACAGCAGCAGGATTGTCGGTTGATCGTCGAAATTAGCGCCCCTGACGGGGCCGATAATCAACGTCTTCACAAAGCGGCGGAAATCGCCATCAAAGAAAAATTCGGTACGGCGCTGACGCTCAAGATCAATCCAACCAAGATCCGCCCGCGACGACCGCGACATCTTGAGGAATTCG
>DATNLB010000004.1:0-20725 GCA_035603095.1 Candidatus Acidiferrales bacterium | reverse complement strand
TGTACGCGCTCGATACCAAGCTGAATCTCAAATCCGGTGCCACAAAGGCCGACCTGGAACGCACCATGAAAGGTCACATCCTTGCCCAAGCAGAACTGATTGGCAGATACGGTCGCTGATGGCCGAGTGTGCGTTGACGGGCGAAGGAAAAGCGGCAATACTGGCGAGCGATGATTGGCCAGCTTCGCGGACGGCTCGCCGAAAAAAGACCGAACCAAGTGCTCGTGGACGTGGGCGGCGTGGGCTACCTCGTGCAGGTGCCGCTTTCGACCTACGGGGCGCTCGGCGAGCTGCACACCGAAGTGACCCTCCTGATCCACACCCATGTGCGGGAAGATGCGCTGGCGCTGTACGGGTTCGTTTCCGCGCGGGAAAAGCATTTTTTTGAGATGCTGCTTTCGGCTTCCGGAGTGGGGCCGACGCTGGCGCTGAAAATCTTGAGCGGGATGAGCGTCGAAGAAC
Organism: Candidatus Acidiferrales bacterium; assembly: GCA_035603095.1. GTDB lineage: Bacteria > Acidobacteriota > Terriglobia > Acidiferrales > UBA7541 > Acidiferrum. Next base: position 20,263 of record DATNLB010000004.1, on the reverse strand, counting down.
TCGTGCCGGCGATTCGCGGGAGCGACCTGGCGCGGCTGACAAGAATTCCCGGCGTGGGGCGCAAGACGGCGGAGCGCATGGTGGTCGAGTTGAAGGACAAACTGGAAGCCCTGGCGGTGGAGACGGAGAAACCGGCGGCCTCATCACCTGCGGGAATCGAGGCGGATGTGGTGTCCGCGCTCGTGAACCTGGGATACGACGGGCGCGCTGCGGAAACGGCGGTAGCTGAAGCGAGGCGCGAGGCGGGCGCGGCGAATTTTGAGAAGTTGTTGCGTGGCGCGCTTCAATCGTTGAGCGCGCCGAAAGGGAGAGCGGCGCGAATATAGAGAAAAGGATTTAACACAGAGGACACCGAGAGCACAGAGTTCACAGAGAAGAAATGGCCGAGGGAACGGCAAAGCGGATGATGCCACAGAGACAGCCAGAGCGAATTGTGTCCGGGCAGGCGTTTGACGAAGACGCGCGCATCGAAGTGAGCGTGCGGCCAAAGCGCCTGGATGAATACATCGGGCAAAAACGCGTCAAAGAAAATATTCAGATTGCCATCGATGCGGCGCGGAGCCGCGGCGAGGCGCTGGACCACGTGCTGCTCTATGGACCGCCGGGGCTGGGCAAGACCACGCTGGCGCAGATCATCGCCAACGAATTGAACGTGCCGATCAAGACCAGCGCGGGACCGCTGCTGGAGCGCAAAGGCGACCTGACGGCGATATTGGCGTCGCTCCAAAAAAAGGAAGTTTTCTTTCTGGACGAAATTCACCGCTTGCAGCCCGCGATCGAAGAAGTGCTCTACCCGGCGATGGAGGATTTCCGCGTGGACCTGATCATCGGCCAGGGGCCGGGGGCGCAGATTCACCCGTTTCCGCTGGGACACTTCACGCTGATCGGCGCGACGACGCGCGCGGGATTGATTACGGCACCGCTGCGCTCGCGTTTCGGAATCGTGCACCGGCTGGATTTTTACGAGCCGGCAGATTTGCTGATCATCATTCACCGCTCGGCGAAAATCCTGAACATCCAGATGGATGAAGGCGGCGCGGAAGAAATCGCGGGCCGCTGCCGCGGCACGCCGCGCATCGCCAACCGCTTGCTGCGGCGCGCGCGCGATTTTGCGGAAGTGCGCGCAGCGGGCCGCATCACGCGCGCGGTGGCGCAGGAAGCCTTGCAAATGCTGGGCGTCGACGAGAGCGGCCTCGACGAAGTGGACCGCAACCTGATGATCGCGCTGCTCGATAAATACGCGGGCGGACCAGTCGGCTTGGGGACGCTGGCGGCGGTGTTGAGCGAAGAAGAAGACGCCATCGAAGAGATATACGAGCCGTATTTGATGCAGATCGGAATGATCGACCGCACCCCACGTGGCCGCGTCGCCACCGCCCGCGCCTACGAATACTTCGGCCGCGACCTGCCCAAGCGCCAGCCGCGGCTGTTCTGACCCGCTCGTTCATATAGCGGCGACTCTACGTCGTCATCTGACGCTTGTTTTTCGAGCTCCTCAGCCGTAAGCCGCAATTTAGTTTGCGCCGCAAACTAAATTTGCCGCCGCGAAGTGGGGCAAGATTGCCGGACGGAACGCCAGCTCCTACATTTTCCGCTTGGACCTTCTCCGGGTGCGGGCGTACTTGAGTGCGATCATACCTTTGGAGAAGGTTTTGTTTTCGAGCAGGGAAAATTCACGTTGCGGGAAGCCGCTGGGGAAAAGCGGGATGCCCTCACCGATTAGGACTGGAACGATGCCGATATAGAGCTCGTCGACCAGGTCGTCTTTGAGGAAGTCGCGGGCCAGTTCGCCGCCGCCCATATGCCAGATGTTTTTTCCGGGGCGCTTGCGGAGCTTCTCGACGAAACTTTTCGGCGATTCATTGACAAAGGTAACGCCGCCGCGTTCGCCGGGCGGCTGAGAATGGGAGAAGACGTAGTTCTTCATTTTCGAGTCGCTGAAGCCGCCGCCCCCCATTTTGAGGGCCACGTCGTAGGTCTTGCGTCCCATGACGGCGGTATCGATGGTGGCGAAGAAGGGGCCCATCGAATAGTCCTTGGGCATGAAAAGAAAGTCGACCGCTCCATCGGGGCGGGCGATATAGCCGTCGAGGCTGATGCCGAGGCCCAAGACGACTTTGCGCATGGGGCATTCTAAACGACGAAATGCAAATTCTTCAATGGCCGCGCCGAGTGCATCGGCCGCTATCGAGAGAAGCGCGAAGCCGACACGAAAAGGATTGCGCGGGAGTTTCGACTTGGGCTAACGTGCGCCTCGGCGCAAACGCGTTGAGATCTCAAGTCGGAGGAAATCGTCATGCAGAAGGTGGCAATAATGGCGGTTGGAGCGGTGCTGATGTCCTGCGGGGCTTACGCGCAGGGTGCGCGGTCAGGAACACAAACTTGCGAGGGTCTGGCGCAACTTAAACTAACGGGAGCGAAGATCCTTTCGGCGCAAACAGTCGCAGCCGGGACATTCACACCACCTCCAAACATTACTCCCTGGATTGTGGGAGAACCCTCTTTCTACAAAATGCTCCCAGCATTTTGCCGGGTGGTGGCGGAAGCGATGCCGAGCGCCGATTCCTCAATCAAGATCGAAGTGTGGATGCCGGCGAATGGACAGAATAGGGGGAGTTGGAACGGCAAACTACAGGGCCAGGGCAACGGAGGATTCGCCGGAGAGATTGGCTACCGGCAGCTTGGAACCGCGGTGTACCAAGGTTACGCAACGGTGAGCACGGATACTGGCCACTCCGCTGGAGGGACGGACGCGAGTTGGGCGCTGGGACATCCCGAAAAGTTGACCGACTACGGATACCGCGGGATCCACGAGATGACCCGGGTGGCTAAAGTGGTGGTCAAGGCGTTTTACGGCAAAGATCCGCAGCACTCGTACTTCGGGGGCTGCTCGAACGGCGGGCGGCAGGCGTTGATGGAAGCGCAGCGTTTTCCCGAGGATTACGACGGCATCCTCGCGGGAGCCCCGGCCAACTTCTGGACGCACCTGCTGACCAAAGCGCTTGCGGATGCGCAGGCGACGACACTTGATGCAGCCAGTTATATCCCGCCGAGCAAGCTGCCGGCAATTGCACGCGCGGTGAACGCCGCCTGCGACGCGCAAGACGGAGTTCCCGACGGCATCGTGAATGATCCGAGGAAATGTCATTTCGATCCGGGAGTGATGCTTTGCAAAGAAGGCGATTCGGAAAAGTGCCTGACGGCGGGACAAGTTACGGCGCTGAAAAAATTGTACGAAGGACCGAACGATGCGACGGGGCGAAAGGTTTTCCCGGGCTATTTGCCGGGAGCGGAAGAGGGGCCGGGAGGATGGGAAACGTGGATTACCGGATCGGCGCCTGGCAAGAGTTTGCTGTTCGCCTTCAGCGGCGGATATTTTTCCAACATGGTCTATGGCAAGGCGGACTGGAATTACAAGGATGCCAGCGTCGATCAAGCCGAGAAAGCGGCGGATGAGAAGACTGCGCAATTCCTGAATGCCACGGAGGCAAATCTTGTGGCGTTCAAGTCACGGGGCGGGAAGCTGATTCTCTATCACGGCTGGAACGATCCGGCAATTTCGGCGCTCAACACGATTAACTATTACAACGACGTGACAAACAGGATGCGCGGGCAAGAGACAGAGGCGTTCGTGCGACTGTACATGGTACCGGGAATGCAGCACTGCAGCGGTGGTCCCGGACCGGACTCTTTTGGGCAGGGCGGCCTGGGAGCGAAGGACGCGCAGCACAACGTGGAGCTGGCGCTGGAACAATGGGTGGAGAAGGGAATTGCGCCAAACGCGATCGTAGCGACAAAGTACGAAGGCGGCGACCCTGCAAAAGGCGTGAAGATGACCCGGCCGCTTTGTCCGTATCCGCAGATTGCCAAGTATAAGGGAGAGGGCGATACGAACGACGCCGGCAATTTTGTGTGTGTGGCGGAAAGCAAGTGAGCGAAAAGGATTGCCTAAAGTTTCGAGGTGCTCTAAGGCGCGCTGCGAGGCGAAAGCAGTTATGAATCTGAGGAGGAGAGAACATGTTGCGGAAAAGCTTGGTGAAGATGTTCGTGGTCTTGTTTGTTGTGCTCGGCGCACTCGGTAGCGCTGTGGGGCAAATGCCGAATCCGTATGGATTGGCCATCAGCCTGGAGAATGCCAAGAAGGCCGCCGCGCCGGCGTTGGCAGAGGCGGCGAAGAACAACTGGACGATGGCAGTGGCGATCGTGGGCCCAGCGGGCAATCTGATTTATTACGAGAAGATGGACAACACGCAGCTCGGGAGCGCGGAAGTGGCCATCGATAAGGCGCGCACTGCGGCACTCTTCAAGCGGCCGACGAGAGCGTTCCAGGATGTAGTGGCGGCTGGGGGAGAGGGGCTGCGGGTTCTCTCTCTGAAGGGCGTGGTGGCCGTTGAGGGAGGAATTCCGCTGGTCATGGACGGAAAGATTGTGGGAGCGATCGGAGTTTCAGGCGCGACGAGCGCGCAGGACGCGCAGTGCGCGAAAGCGGGCGCGGACACCGTGAAGTAGGCTCCGACGATGACAGCGCATGGCTGAAAAGACCGTTTATCTATCGCTGGGATCAAACGTGGGAGACAGAGAAGGGAATTTGCGCGCGGCGATTGCGGCGTTGGGAGATGCGGGCGTGCGCGTGACTCGGGTGTCGTCGTTTTATGAGACGGAGCCAGTGGACTTCCTGGAGCAAGGATGGTTTTTGAATTGTGCGGTCGAGGGAGAGACCGACGTTCCCGCGATGGAATTGATGCGAGCTCTGCGTGGAATCGAATTGCGGATGGGGAGTAAGAAGCCAGTGGCGAAAGGGCCGCGGCTGATCGATATGGACATCCTGCTCTACGGCTCAGAGACGATTGACACGAAGGAATTGCAGGTTCCGCACCCGCGGATGCATCTGCGGCGGTTTGTGCTGGTGCCGCTGGCGGACATTGCGCCGGAGGCGGTGCACCCCAATTTGAAAAAGACCGTGAAACAACTGCTTGCGGAAACGCCGGATCACAGTACGGTGCGACAGGCAGGGTAGGGGCACGATCTATCGTGCCCCTACGTTTCCGCCAAATAAAACGCGTCAACTGGTGCGATGCAAGAGCAAACGGTGAAGGGTCATGGGTTTGGGTTGGAGGGCGTCGAGCTCGATTTGGGCGAGCTGGCCTTCCTTGATTTCGCGCCAGCGGTAGACGCCGGGCTCGGTTTCTTGAGTCTCGCGCCCGTTCAATCGGCGCAAGAAGTCGTTGGCGTTGTCGCGCGAGGCGGCTTGCCGGTACGTGGGGCGAGTGAGTGCTTCGACGGCGTAACTGCGCAGAAGTTTGCGCCAGTAGTGATCGAAGAGATTGCCGGAAGCGAAGATGTCACTCCAAGCCACTTCGCCGCCGTAGGCCACCACTACGCCGACGACGCGCTCACCTTTTAGACCGGAGGTGGCGCTCGCAAAACGGCGCTGCACTTCGTCAACGAAATCATCGATGGATACGCCGACGGCGCGCGACTCGTAAATTTTTTCGTACGCTTCGGTGCGCCCGTTACCGGCAATGGCGCTCTGAATGCTGTACCCGGAGATTTGCGGAGGGGGCGCTGCAGGGGCCGCCTTGGCAGTTGTCCCGCTTCGAACTGCATCCCAAACCTCGGTTTGTTTCTGATCTACGGCGGCGCGTTCGCGCACGCTGGGGTGAACGATAGTATTGGCGGCCGCGAATTGCGAGCTGCCGGTCCAGCGGCCGTGCTCGACGCAGAAGACATCGAGAGGGAGCGGCGGAGCGCCGGCGGGAACGATGCGGTCCTTGCCGATGACGCGATCCTGCTTGCCGCCGCTGACGAGTTCGCCGGCGAGCAGCAACAGCGGGCGCTTGCTGCGGTTGATCAATACCAGTTGGTTGACCGAAGCACCGGTAGTGGGTTGTGGAAGGTACACGGGGCGGCCATCGCGACCGCGAACCATGCTCTCGGAACCTTGCTCACGGACGGCTACCTCGCCGGTGGAGAGACCTTCCTCGAGGGTGAGGAAGGGACTGGTGTCCTGGCTGTAGGAGCTGACAACGGGGAAAACAGAGATGTTCTCGTAAGTGACGGGATCGAGGAGCCGCCAATCGCCCTCAGGCCGAGGTGCGGGAGCAGAAGGTGAGCCGGGCGCAGAGCCGACAAATGCCAGGCCGCCAAAAGCGGTGATACCGAGAAGTCCGCCGATCAGGGCGGTGAAAATCGAACGTTCCATGAAAGCCTCCTGTGTGTGAACCCCGACCCGGTCAGAGCGAACCAGCGGGGATACCACCCGCAATTAGAACGGCGAGGCGGCGAAACCTTGCAGGGGAAGTCGCTATAGCTGTTGGTTTTTAGTTCTTGCCCGGAGAGAAGGAACGGGCCTGGTGAACCAGATAAGGGCAGAGGGACGAACTAGAATGCGATGTGCCTGGCAACAATTGAGGACGAAGGACGAAGAACGGAAAACGGAGAGCTAATGACTTGGGGCTTGCTCCATTCATCCGTTGGGGTCGCCGAGATTGACGCGAGGCTTGTTGCGTCTGGACTTGGAGGCTTCGCCTTCCTGTTTCTCGTATTCGGCGAGTTCCTCGTCGGTGTAAGAGAAAGAGTCGCGAGAGGCGAACATGGAGTTGGCGCGACCAGCTTGCTTCTTTTTCTTGCGCAGGGCGCCGAATTCATGGCGGACCTGACGAATGGGGCCCTCGATGGCCTTCACTTCGACGAGCAGGTCGCTGACTTTTTCGAGAAAGTCGTGGAGATGGTAGGGGCGAAGCACGTAGGGAAGGCGTGCGGCTTCCAGTTGGACAATGTATTGGCCGCTGGATAGTTCCGGGATGAGATATAGAACACGGACGCGGCCACCATCAGCCGCAGACACGCTGGCAAGCTCGTGCAGGGTGACGAAGGCGGGACCTTCGACCCCCGTCATAGCTACATCGGCAATGACTAGAGACCATTCCCCCGTTTTCAGCTCGGCCATGAGCATCTGGGTGTCGGCGACGATGCGGACGCGCCACCCCTCGGAGTCCAGGATCTGTTTGACCGCACTTCCACCCGGGGCATTTTCGTCGAGGACAAGAATGCCGACCTGTTGAGGAATGGGGGTGGAACTAGTACTCACAATACATAAGTATAACGCCAGACCGACAGCGGGAGGCGCGGAATCGGGTGGCTGCGACGTATCGGGCAAGGGTAGTCTGGCTACCCTTGAGCCCGTGGGGGCGGCAAGGCTACTGGCCGATTACAAGGGAGGTGCCGGAGAGGTATTTTTGCACGCCGATGCCATCCCAAAACATCCGGTAGGTGGCGTAGCGACGCGATGGATCGGCACCGGTGAAGAAAATTTGGAAGCCATCGCTCGACCATTCTGCGAATTCAGCCCACGTTCCTACCGGAGTCAACACGACCCTGCGTTTCGATTTGATCTCATAGAGGAGTAGCGCCGGCGAATTCCCTTCATGCTTGTCAAGTGGCGCCTCTGTCGCGGGTGGCACATACCGAAAGGATACGAGGAGAATGTCGGGATTGGCAGGATTCAGCCGAACCGAAACAATCACGGCAAGGTGGTAGCTACCGCCCAAAACCTCCTGGAAAGGCAGCTGCTGCCGAATGTTTCCGTCGTCGCTAATCCAGAGCAAGTTGTCCTGATTGCTCCCCAGTAATGTGTGATCGTCCGCCCAGCCAAACAACTCCATGAATTCTCTAGCAAAAATGTTGGCCCCAGCCTGCGGATTGTCTGGACTCATAATCCAGAGCGACCAAGCTGAATTGTCCCATTTGAGAAAAGCGATTCTCTTATCGTCCGGAGACCAAAATGCTTGCCGCACGTTCGCGCGGAGGAGTTCGTGTTTCGCGGAGGTCTCGAATTCATATTGGTAAAGAGTGCGAATCGGGCCTGGCGCGTCGTCCGCGGTGAATAAGAGCTTCTTACCATCGTGTGAGACGGATAAGCCCGACGAGGGCCGAGGTGACACAACCCGCGAGACTTGTCCGCGCCTAAGAACTAGCTGCTGGCTGGCGTTCAGATAGGCAACGGCCACCGGGGACTTGAAATTCGTAACAGAGGAAACGGGGACCGGGGGTTTCGTCTTGGCGTCGGCATCTTGGTCCTCGTCGGGTTGATTGTTGATCTTGGGGAAAAGCTCGGCGGCGACGCGGGCACACCCCTTTAGAGAGCCGATTTGCGCATGATCGACGGAGGCGCGGAAGAAGTATTTTCCGGCCGGCGGCGGCGCGGATGTCAGCGTATCGTTCGAAGCGTCGGTACAAGCTTCGCGGGTAAGGTGAACGGCCACAGCCGCGCCGGTGGCGGAGTCCTTGGCGTGATAGGTCCAGGAATCGGCCGCGGCCTCATGGGTAACTTCAGCGGGCTCCAGGGGGATCGGCGGGTACCCCGGGCGATCCAAGCGCTCCGGCCCTTTCAGGCCGATGCGGAGGCTCCAGTTGGGATCGTTGCCGAAGGCAAGGATGAGAATGGGATAGTGGGTCGATTGAGGGGCGGAGGGACCGGCAGGCAGCTTCTTTGCTGGTGTAGGATTCTGGCCGAAGGAGAGCGCAGGCAAGCCAACAAGCAGCACAGCTGCCGCTATCAGAATGTGTTTTGACCATCCAAGCATGCCGACGACGGTTCTCCCGGACACCGAGAATACCCTGTAGCGATGAGGTAGGCAATTGTCTACGGCATTTGGGGAAGACACGCGGTATCCATGGAGGTACGGTGGAAAAGCAAAATGAGAAGACGCACTCGCAACGAATAAAAAGCGAAAATAGTTCTTGACTAAGCGAAGAAAAAGCGAAATACTGCGGCGTGCTTCGAGGTGGGCTATGTCTCCAGTTCACTCCCAACCGGCGCCGACTTTTCGGTTTCGACGCCGGCGCGCTTCACCAACCACAGTAGGACTCTTTCCTGAGTGCCCTGATGTCATAAGCCCAATAAAACAGGTTCGTGACCATGCCCCGGTTGCGGACCAACGCGGCAGCAATTCGAATCAAGCGACGGCGGATTGCCCCCCGGCGTCCAGGACCCAGCACGGAACCCAAAACCGTGAATCAGGTCCGGTTCGAATTGACGCTGCGGCGCCCCCCGAACGCGCTCACGCGCGACTGGTGGGCATTGCCCGCCTCGCAGCATCGTCTCCGCCGGCGGACACGCGGCGCAATTCCGCCGAGCGGCCGGAGTATTTTCTGCTGCCGGTGAAGTCCATCCTGAACCGGTGCGATTCGAAGCGCGTGCCGTTCGAATGGACGATCAATCCCTATCGAGGATGCGAATTTGGCTGCAAGTATTGCTACGCGCGGTACACCCACGAATACATGGAGCTGGACGGGTCGGAGTTCGAGAAAAAGATTTATGTGAAGAAGGATGCCGCGCCTTTGCTGGTGCACGATATTTCGAGCAAGTATTCGTATGCGTCGGAGAAGTCGGGCGGCGAAAAACCGGATCATATCGCCATTGGGACGGCGACGGACCCGTATCAACCGGCGGAGCGGGAACACGGGGTGACGCGAGCGTGCCTCGAGGAATTGGCGAAACGCGAAGGGTTGAGCATTTCTATTATAACGAAGTCGAATCAGATCGTGCGCGACATCGACGTGCTGACGAAAATTGCTGCGCGGTCTTCGTTACAAATCGATATTACGGTCACGACGATGCGGGTGAAGCTGGCGCGAATGCTGGAGCCGCGCGCGCCGCGGCCGGACCTGCGGCTCGCGGCGGTCAAGGAATTGCACGAAGCGGGATTGGCTGTCGGTGTGTCGGCGTCGCCGTTGGTGCCGGGAATTACGGACGGCGAAGGCGAGCTCGAAGCAGTCGCGGCAGCAGCAAAAGAAGCGGGCGCACAATGGTTCTTCTCAGGAGTGCTGTTTTTGATGCCGGCGTCGGCGAAGCAGTTCCTGCCGTTTGTGCGGGAGAAATTTCCGCGACTAGCAAAGCAATACGAGCAGTGGTACGCGAAGAACGGCTACGCACCAGAAGAGTACCGGCGCAAAGCATCGGAGCGCGTGGCACGGATCCGTGAGAAGTGTGGATTTCGGTCGCGGCCGTGGGTGGAAATAAAACAAGCATTGACGCATTCGCAGTTGTCTTTGGGTTGGGAGGCGGCGGCGCAAAAAATGGAACCAACGCAGTCCTGCGCGGCGGGATAGTTCCGCGAGAAGGCGCACAGCCAAGAGTGTGCCACAAAGAAAACGGCTAGGGGACAATGATGCGGGATTCTTCGCGCTTGAGTTCGGGGGATTGCGGGAATTGGCCGCGCAGGAATTCGATGAAGCGGCGTGAGCGCGGGCGGCCATTGGTGCGCAGCAAACCCATGCGGTAGAGAAAAACCAGCAGATAGAAAAGTTCGGAGTCCTTGAGGCCGGCTGAGCTGGCGCGTTCGGCTTGCTGCTTTTTGAGTTCGGAAAAAAGCGCCATCAATGCAGCGTAAAGTTCACGCGGCAGGGGCGCGTCTGGCGGTTTCTCGTAGATGATGCCGGAACTTAGCGTCTTGTAGGTCTGGGCGAGGGCCTGGATGGCGGCGAGGACGTCAGCGTCCACGGTGGCGGGCTGGACGGCGCAGAACTTGGCGATGGAGAAGGCCAGCGCCGCCATGAGCTGCTGGTGCGTGTAGACGATATCCTGCGGAATTTTTTCGTCGAGCAACGGCGTGTCCGCCGCCAGGGAGCGCCGATGCTCGTCCTCGTAACGGTGCGCCGCGACAAGATAGGAACAATCGGGAGGGCAGTCGATGGTTACTTCCCGCTCTGTGCCGCAGCAGACGGCGCAGATCTTTTCACCCTTCGCGGGGCAGAAACGCGCGGCTTTACGCTTTTCGCAGATGGGGCAGGACACGGAGTCTCCTCAGAACTTCGGGACAGTGCAGCAGAATACGCGGTGCAGCAGTAAAAGACAAAATCAGGTAGGCGGAATGAACTACTCAGTTCCCAGGAGGGCTATTACCTCGACGAAAGCTACCAAGGTAGACAGGATTCTAGAGAGTTGATGAGAAAGGCCGGCGCCGTGCAGGATGATGCCCCGGGCGATGTTGATGTAATAGCTGGCGGGAATGAAATCGCTGATGACGTAGAAGATGGTGGGCATGGTCTCGAACAAGTTCGAGGGACCGACGCGACTAGAAAAAGATGCGGTGATTGATAATTCGGATTTTGCCCAGTTATCGGGCGCAAAGGCCGGTGGTAACGATGTGCTTGTTAGGCTTTAGCTGATAGGTGAAATAGGGCACGGCCGTGCGGAACGATTGAGGATCATTGTTCGCGCAGTGGCCGGGGCTTTGCTGCGAGCAAAGCGGGCTGGCGAGGTGGTCATCGGCGAAGGCTATGTTGGCGCGGTGCTGCGGATCAAGAGCCACCTGGAAGAAGTCTGCAAGGGCGCGGCTGTCGCCATTGGAGCAGCCGGTGCCGTTGGTGCAAACGGTTCCAGCGTGAATCGCGTGGTCGCTGGCAGTTTGCTGAGTGAAGGACGGAATCGCTGCGTGGCCATTTAATGATTCACCCATGTAGACGTTCCACTGCGCCCAGCAATTGTTGGTGCCGTCGGTGCAGGTTGGTTGCATGGCAGCGACGTCGTTGGAGTTGCCAGCGAGGTTCGATCCTAGCCAGGTCACGACAACATGGCCGTTGGCGTCCGCGGCCACCCAGGGGAATACATTGGACTTGCCAACCGTTCCGTCCCGATTAACGCGCACGGGGGATGTCCAGGTGTTGCCCCGATCGGAGGACGAAGAGAGAAAGATATTTTGGTTGTCTGACCAGACGGTATAGACGTAGCCGAAGTTGTCGACGGCGAGCGCTGGGAAAATGTTGGCGGTGCCATGAGTGGCTCCGGGCGAGCCCGCGGGGCTGGTAAAGACCTTGTGATCTGTAAAGGTGATGGTTGGCGCGTTCAGGCCGGCGTCCGTGGAAACTCCAACATATACACTTCGGAGTGGACCGCTATTGGTGTTTTCGGTGGCGTTGTCAGGAGCTACAAATGCGACGTAGAGATTTCCCTTGCTCGGGCAGGAGCTGGTGTTGTGGTCGACTTTGATCTGGGCGGCCACGTTTGCGCTGTCGGTCGGCGCGAGGCTGCCTGCGGCGGGGAGGGTCGCGGCGTCGATGGCTTCCCCGGCACCATCGACGTAGGTGAGGCCGCCGTTATTCGAACGCTGCACCTCAATGTTGAAAGTGGCCACGTCGTGATAGCTGATATACACGGTGGAAGGATCATCAGGTGCATCATTCCACATGCGGTCATCCCCAGGGACTGATGCAGCGACGACGTTGGGCGGGGTAAAGAAGGTATCGCCGCGGTTCCTGGAATTGGTGGCGGTAACTCCGGGGGCGAGCGTCAGGCTGCTAAAGGCCAGGTTCGGAATGGCGGAGTTATTCGGGTCAGGCGCGTTCACCGCGATATCGGCGTCGCCGCCACCGGGAGCCACGCCGAGATTGGTGGGACTACCGACGTTATTGACGCAGCCGCCGCCGTTCAGCCCGAAGATGCCGCAGTTGTCGGGCTGGCCTTCATATTTAAAAGGCAAGGTTCCGTTGGCGTTGGGCGCACCATCAATGGATTGATTCCACCGCCAGAGGTCCACACCTCCAGGAACGCCGCGGATGGATTCGACGTAGATCGTGCCTTGCGAATCAACGCGGTCGCCAGGTTCGACGCCTCCCACGATGAAGGCGAGTGGGCTAGCGCCGCTAGGAACAGGAGCTAATTGAGGCAAGCACAGGCTTTGATTGGGGCTGAAACCGTCGCTGCCTGGGCCGATGAAGGCGGGAATCGCTTCCGCGCCACCGCCCGCGCCGGTTTGACTGGGACAGGCGTGCTCGTTGGCCGGATCGGGATAGGAACTTTGCGCCATGACATGAAATTGGCCAGCGGGACCGATTTTCATGAATGGAACGAGGGCAAGAAGCAGGACACTGGCAAAGAGGAACGCGAGTATTAGTTTTCTCACGGGTATAGCTCCTTCCGTTTGACTGGAACTTGGCTTCCGCGACAACGAACACAGGCCAGTCCGTTCCGGCAACTGCCGCAGAGGACAGGCGAGCCAAACACGAGATTGGCTTTGGCATCCGATCTTGCACAGAGACACCTCGACCTTCCCGGTCAATCCTGGGCGGGGCACCCTGGTGAACATCTGCGCCAAGCTCTACAAGAAACACATGGGGCGGGACCGCAGTGCTCCCTTGAACGCCCCCGTTTCTAGAGACACGCGGACGATATAGAAGGAACGGTGATTTTAGGCAATCCGTTAATCACCTTAAACCAGGCTCCGGAAAAAACCTGAGAGCTCTCCACGCGAAAAGGCGGCCTCTTTCGACGTTAGGCTGCTCGCCGCAGGCCCTGATAGAGAATCAGGGGCGCGACGGTTGCACTCCGCCGCCCGGCGCATCGGCGGGAGACTGGCCGCCAAAAATAATAGAACGCCTAGGGGCGCCGTGCGGCCTGCGCCCTCCGGATCAAGTCGTTCGAGGGCAGGCTCGGATCAGACAACTTTCTGGCGGTTTCCCTGCCCGAGACGGGCAGGCTGGACGAATCGAGGAGTCCGAGTTGAACCAGGACGGAAGCCTGGTCCCAGTAGATGTGCTCGTGGGCCAGCTTTCCTTCCCGAAAATGGACAATGACGACCAGGGCGCACTCCACGCGCTTCCCTGTGGGAGCGACGCCGGGAAGCATCCAATCCATCTCCACGGTGTGGGTGAACCGAAAAATCATCTCGTCCACTAGCCGCTCCGTGCCGATGGTCCGCGAGATCGGTACGATTTCCGTATCCGGGGGCATCCTGGGAATGAAGTGCCGCGAGTAAAATTCGCGCAACTGCTCGCGACCGACCCCGCCGGTCAAACACGGAATGTGGTTCACGTAGGCGTCGGGCACCATCGTGTCGAGGGTGGCGTTCGTATCGTGCGTGGTGAACTCCTCGCGGAGATGCTTTTCCCACAAGTCGTTGAGGAACTGCTGCTCGGGCGTCAAGCCGTGGTTTGTTCTTTGCTTTTCACTCATCGCGAAATGCCTTTCTGCATTCAGGATTGGACTCCTCTGGAGGCTCGCGCACTTGGGTAAGGGGTCGCTCTAATCTGATCCGCACTTCTCCCTCCAGCCTCCTTTTCGTCAGAAGGCGAAAGGCCAGATGATCCCATTGAAATCCACTGATGTCTATTGGCGCTCCCCGTGTCGTCGCGCGAAAGTTCACGCCATGATGACTTTGTTCTGGAAGCGGCGGGCGGCGATGATCAGGAGAATGGTGCCGATCGCGAAGAGGGCGAGGCCGTCGGTCCAGAGATGCTTGATGCCTGCGCCGCGAAGGATGACGCCGCGCGTGATATTGATGAAATACGTGGCAGGGATGAGGTAGCTGATGGGTTTGAACAAGGCTGGCATGGTTTCGCGCGGGAAAATATAACCGGAGAAGAAAACACTGGGCAGAATTGGCAGGAAAGCAAGCTGCATGGCTTCCGCCTGGGAGTTGGCTTTGCTGGAAATGAGGATGCCCAGCGAGAGCGCGGCGAAGAGATAGGGCAGCGCGAGGACCGCGAGTAAGAGAACGCTGCCGTGAATGGGCACGCGGAAAAGGAAGCGCATAAAAATGAGAATCAGGCACAGCTCGAAGAAGCCGATGCCGAGATAGGGGAGCAGTTTGCCGAGGAGCAGGCCGAAGGGACGGACCGGAGTGACGAAAAGCTGCTCGAGGGTGCCGCGCTCTTTTTCGCGGACGATGGAAAAGGCGGTGAGAAACGTGGTGACGTTAAGAAGCATGATGGCGGTGAGGCCAGGAAGAAAGAAGTTGGGCGAGCGGGAATCGGGATTGAAAAGCAGCTTGGGGCGCATCTCGACTGCAAAATCAGAGCGGTCCTTCAGTACGCGGCGGAGTGATTCATCGAGGCCGATGGCGGTGGTGACGTTGATGGCCTGGCCGGCGACGGAGGAGTCTGAGCCGTCGATGAGGACGAGGACCTGGGCGCTCATGTTATGGAGAAGGCGGTCGGAATAATCGACAGGGATCTTGATGCCCACGTGCGCTCTGCCGGCGATGATTAGATCGTTCAGATCGTGATCATTCTCAACGTAACTGAGGATGTGAAAGGTGTCGGAGTTTTTCAGGCGATCGATGAGCTCGCGGCTTTCGCGGCGGCCGTCGGCGTTGTAAACGACGGTATTGATCTGGCGAATGTTCGTGTCCACGCCGAAGCCGAGGAGAAACATCTGCAGCAGCGGCATGGTGAGAGAAAAAAAGAGCGTTCCCGCGTCGCGGCGAACATGGAGCGCTTCCTTATAGAAAACGGCGCCGAAACCGCGAAAGATGTTACGCACGGGCGGCCTCCAGCAGGGCTTGCTGCTTGTAGGTGAGTTCGACGAAGACGTCTTCGAGGCTGGGAGCGAGCGGACGAATCTCGCCGACGGCGATGCCGTTTATCAGGAGTTGGTTGCGGAGGTCGTCCAGATTGAAATGGTCTTCGATGAGCGCATGGATGGACTGCCCGAAAATCGTGGCGCTGCGGATGCCGGGGAGGTGACGCGCGAAGCGGAGAGCGCGCGTGACTTCAGGTGTGGCAATTTCAACGCGCAACGTGCCGGGGGGCTGGACGTCCGGGAGTTCGCGGAGTGAGTTGGGCGTGCCGTCGGCGATGAGCTTGCCGAAATAAATGTAGGCAACGTGGCTGCAGCGCTCGGCTTCGTCCATGTAGTGAGTGGTGACGAAGAAGGTGATCCCGTGTCCGGAAAGTTCGAAAAGGAGATCCCAGAGCTGGCGGCGCGCGACCGGATCGATGCCGGCGGTGGGCTCGTCGAGAAAGAGGAGCGTGGGCTCATGCAGCATGGCGCAACCGAGAGCGAGGCGCTGCTTCCAGCCGCCGGAAAGCTGCGCGGCCAGGCGATTCAGATAGGGTGCGAGGCCGTTGAGCTGGACAATTTCGTCGATGCGGCGCTTCAGGCGGGCGGGCTCCAGGCTGTAAATGCGGCCGTAAAACTGCAAGTTTTCCGCGACGGTCAAATCGTAGTAGAGGCTGAAGTTTTGCGACATGTAGCCGATGCGTTCGCGGACGGATTCGGAATCGGTGCGGACGTCGAGGCCTTCGACAAAGGCGGAGCCGCTGCTGAGCGGCAAAAGGCCGGTGAGCATTTTAATGACGGTGGTTTTTCCGCTGCCGTTGGGTCCGAGGAAGCCGAAGATTTCGCCTTTTTCAACGCGGAAGCTGACGTCGTTGACGGCGGTGAAGTTGCCGAAGCGACGCACGAGATTTTGCGCGGAGATAGCAGATTCGGCGGGATTTTTCGTGACGTCGGCCATCGGCTCAATTTCCATCTTTGAGCTTCACATCGGCAGCCATGCCCGCAAGCACATGCCCGGCGGGATCATTGATGCGAATCTTCACGCCAAAAACCTGGTGCACGCGTTCCTCCCGGGTCTGGACGTTGCGAGGCAGGAATTCAGCCTGCTGGTTAATCTGTTCGAGGACCCCTTCGAAAACTGTTTTAGGAAAGGAGTCGACTCGGACTTCGGCCTTCTGCCCGAGTTTGAGGCGGCCATATTCGGTTTCGGGGATGTAGATGCGCACATAGATTTGATCCTTTTCGAGCAGTGTGGCGACCGGCGTATTCGGCGCGATGAGGTCGCCCGGTCGAACGTCTAGAACCTCGACGATGGCGGCGGAGGGAGCGGTGACCTGGCGCTCGCGAAAACGCGCTTCGTCGTAGGCGTAGGCTGCTTTGGCGAGGTCGACGTCTTCGCGACGGTTGCCGCGCTCGAGTTTTTCCAGGTTGGCCTGTGCTTGATGGTAGTGTGCTTCGGCGGAGGCGATTTCTTCGGGGCGGTAGCCGCGCTGGAGTTCATCGAGCTTGTGCCGGGCACTCTGTTGCTGCGCGACCGCGACTTTCCAATTGGCTTCGGCGGTATCGAGTTGTTGCTTTGAGACGAGATCTTTTTTGGCGAGTGCGTCATAACGGTCAAAATCGAGATGCGTGCGGATTTCGTCGGCTTTCGCGTGATCGAGATCGGCTTGCGCGGTGGCGATATCTTCCAGGCGATAGCCGTTCTTCTTCAACTCGTACTCGGCTTTGGCTTGAGCCGCGGCGGCGCGGGCTTCCGCGATTTCTTCGGGACGATAGCCGCGCTGGGATTTTTCAGCGCCGGCGCGCGATTCTTGCAGCGCGGCCCGCAACTCCTGGTCGTCAAAAGTGATCAAGACCTGACCCGGTTGGACGGTGTCGCCTTCCCGGACCAAAACCCTGTCGATGCGGCCCCCGATCTTGGAGCCGACGCGGATGTTGCGCGCTTCGACGGTTCCGGAGCCTTGCAGGCCGGTGTCACGGTGGAACCAGCCGGCATAGAGCGCCGTGGCGGCCAGCACGGCGGCAGCAGCGAGAAGCATCAGGATGCGCTTGCGGCTCATGAAACTAGTCTCCTGAGGTGAACAAAGGGGCTAGCAGCGGCGGCGGCGAGTTTCCGCGAGGCGCCAGGCCGGACCAGAGCAGGTTGAATGCGGTTTCGATCCGGGAGTGCAAAGTGGCGTCGCCGTAAAGCGACCAGATCAGAAGCGTGCCGAAAATGGTTTGGCGAAAAACTTGCGCGATCTCCGCAGCCGGAAGGTCGTTGCGGATTTCGCCGCGGTCCTGACCGAGCTGAATCATCTGGGTGTGCAGGGAATGGATGCGCCTTTGCAAATCCATCATTGCCGCACGAACCGGAGTTGTTGAAAGATAGGCCTGCAAAAGCGCCCGAATGATCGCGGGGTTGCGAGTGGGCTCCTGCGTCATGCGCACACCCAGCGCGCGGAGGAATTCCGGCATGGGCTCGCCCGTGCGGCGAGCCATCTCGATGGCGGCTTCCAGCTTGCCCAGTTGCATTTCTCCGAAGGCCAGCAGGATGTGGTCCTTGCTCGGGAAATAATTGAAAAAAGTGCCTTTGCCGACGTCAGCCGCCTCGGTGATGTCCTCAACAGTCGTTTCAGAGAATCCCTTTTGGGCGAAAAGTTCGAGTGCGCCATGGAAAAGACGCTCGCGGATATCGGCACTCCGACGTTGACGACGGTCAGAGGGGGAGGCTGAAACCGAGGCGTTGTCGCGGGAGATCAGTTTTGATTGACGGGACATGGTGACCAACGCTCACCAATGACTATAAGTCATATTTGATCGGATTGCAAGGGTGTTTTCTCCCCATTCAGCAGGCCAAAATCGCCGGAGACGCTTGGGCGGGATTACAAATTAAGACACCCGGTTTGAGTCGGCGTGTCCCGAGAGAGGCTGTAGGCCTCGATCTGCTACTTGAGGGATTCGGGGTCCGAAGTATTCTTCGGAGACTTCTGGTTCAGATACGCGATCATCTTTTGAGCGGCGGGAGGAACGGCGACAGCACCCTTGAACACGATGGACTCTGCCTCGACCTTCTTGCCATAGATGCGCTCATTGCCGTCATTGTCCGGGCGAACCGTTGAGCCTTCCAGAGAGAGGCCGGCGAACAGGCCGCGGGCGCGGGAATAGCTCAAGACTTCCGCTCGCAGTGTGGCATCGGTGGATGCGTTGGCCGTGCGTCCCTTTGGACCTGCCGCTGCTGAGGCATCGGCGCCAAGCTTTACCTTGCTGCTCAAGATGGAGCGAGCGCCGCGCGGATTCATGACCAGCAGGACGAAATCCGTGGCCTGTCCCCCGAGCTGTAAGCCAACGCTGCCGCCTTCCAGTGCCATCATCGTCGGGGCGCTCCAGGGGCCGGTGAAATGCTCGCCGCTACGGCAGGTCATTGCACCTCGCCCGTAGCTGCCGCCGATGACAAAGGCCGCCTTGAGCACGGACGGAAAGACGATAATGCATTCCGCTTTATCAATAAGATCTTCCGGGATGTTATCGGGAATATCCATAACTTCCTTGACGATCATCCCGCAGTTTTCCAGGCGATCGGTTTCCTTTTTGTCTCCCGCGGCCAAGAGCGGCAGCGCAACGAGCGCCAGCGCCATCAGGGAGGAGATGATTCGCTTAATCACAGTTCACCTCGTTGTAGGTTTCCGGGCTAGAGCCATCATAGAGTGCCCGCATGCTGGGCGCAACCACAGGCCACGCAAACGGGGCCTGGGAAAGAGTGTTGATTCAGGGGTTGGTTCCGTAAATTAAGAAGCGCCGGAGACGGAATGAGTTGCCTTTCGACTATACTTTTCCAGAACGACTTGGGCGTGAGTGAAAAATGAGAATCGAGAAAATCCTGCAGCGATGTGCGGCCGTGGCCGTGGCGAGCACCGTGTGGACTTTCGGAGCCGGCGCGCCGGGCCTGAGTGCGCAATCGAAAACAAAGCCAAAGCCGGTGTGTTGTGCCCCAAAGAAACAGAGCGCGTCTTCGAAAAAGGCCAGGGCGAGATTTGCCGCGCGGGTGGAAGCGTTGCTGGGAACTGCGCCCACGAACAAGGGGGAGTGGGGGCTGCTCATCGTGGATGCCGAGAGCGGCGAGACGCTGTACGAGCAGAACGCGGACAAGTATTTCGTTCCGGCTTCGAACATGAAGCTGTTCACCACCGCGTTGGCCTTAGCAAAACTGGGGCCGGAGTACCGCTTCCACACGACGCTGGAGACACGTGGCACGATTTCGAATGAGGGGGTGCTGGCTGGAGATCTCACGCTAGTGGGGCGTGGCGATCCGAATCTATCGAACCGAAAATTCCCCTATGAACTGAAGGAAGAATTTGATGGGCCGCCGGAGAAAGCGCTCGGCGAGCTTGCAGACGCGCTGGTGGCCAAGGGCGTCAAGGAAATTTCCGGTGATGTGATCGGGGACGACAGCTATTTTCCGCGGGAACGGTATCCGAATGGCTGGGAGATCGACGACATGGTGTGGGAGTACGGCGCGGCCATCTCCGCAATCGTCGTGGACGACAACACCGTGGCGCTGACGCTCACGCCCGGCGAACAGGCGGGCAATCCCGTGCAGGGGACGGTGACTCCCGCGACGCCGGATTTTACGGTTGAAAATGAAGTGACCGCTTCAGCCGCGGACGTGAAGCCGGATTTGACGCTCACACGGGAGCCGGGCGCGAATATCGTGGTGGTGAAGGGCAGTCTGCCGGCGAAGAGCGCGCCGCGGAAACTGGTCCTGGCGATTGAAGAGCCGGCTCAGCATGCGGCGGCCACATTGCAGCGATTGCTTGAGGAGCGAGGAGTAAAGGTGGCAGGCGTCGCGAGGGCCCGCCACGATCATGCGGAACTCGGCGGCGATCCGGCGGTGCTCGCGGAGCACGTTTCCGTGCCGCTGGGTGACGCCGTGAAACTGATCAACAAAATCAGCCAGAACCTGCACACGGAAATGCTGTTGCGGACCGTGGCGCGGCAGAACGC
>DATNLB010000037.1:0-7409 GCA_035603095.1 Candidatus Acidiferrales bacterium | reverse complement strand
TGGTGACTGCGCAAGTCGATGGGCTGGCGAATGTAGAGACTAGCCCGAATCGCTCCGGACTTCCCATCGCGTTCGCGAGCTTTGTCTCCGCTCCAGTGACCGTAGGTCCGCCTGGTGTTGGACTGGTCATCCACGGCGATGCCGCTTCAGCCGAACGGATACTCACTCCCCAGCCTATTAGCAACCCGTCTCCTATTTGGCACATGGAAGTGCAGCGACCCCAGTAGCCGCTGAGGCTGTGGTTCGACTCGGTTATGGGGAACCTTTCGTTCCGGAGCGTCGTATATAGTGTTAGAACGCCATTTACGGAGGGTATTAGAGATGAACCCACTTCCCCACCGCTCGGCCCGTATTCGGCTGGGAATTGCCAGCATAGCCCTTTTGGCCGCTTCCGCAGTCGCGGCCCGCGCCGAAGACGTCACCAAGTCTTTTGCCGTGTCTGGACGGGCCAACGTGCACGTGGAAACCAACGACGGCAGCGTGCGGGTTACCTCTGGCGATTCGAAGCAGGTGGAATTTCGCGTCCAATACCAGGGCTATGAGTTGGGAAAAAATCTGCGCGTTGACTCCCGCCAGGACGGCGACAAGATCGAGTTGACGGCCCGAGTCACCGGCCACTGGGGCTTCTCTTTCGGCCACAATTCGCGGCACCTGCACATTGAAGTCCGCGTGCCTCGCGAGGCCGATCTGCACGTGGAAACCGGCGATGGGGCCGTAGAGGCCGAATCCATCAATGGGACCGTGAACGTTCATACCGGCGATGGTTCAGTAAAGGCCAGCGCGCTGAGCGGCACGATCGACCTGCACACCAACGACGGCAGCATTACCGTTGAGAACCTCAAAGGCGACATGCGCCTGCGCACCGGAGATGGATCGATTGAGGCCCGTGATCTGGATGGAAAGGTGGAGGCGGACTCGGGCGATGGCCATATCCGCATTGCCGGCCGCTTCGATGCACTCAATGTCAAGACGGGCGACGGCAGCGTGGACACGCGCGTTCTGCCGGGTTCCAAGATGGTTTCGAGCTGGACGATTCGAACGGGCGACGGCAGCGTGGACCTAGTTCTCCCGGCCGATTTCCAGACGAACATCGACGCCAGCACCGGCGACGGCCACATCAGCCTGGGTATCCCGGTTACCGTAGAGGGAACATTTAAGAATTCGGAAATGCACGGCAAGATGAACGGCGGCGGTCAGCCCCTGACGATTCACACGGGTGATGGCTCGATCCGGCTGAGCAAGAGCTAAGGCGAGTTGCTCCTCGGCAAGGAAACAAGAGCGAGTTAGCCCACCTAGTACCGGTACTCGGTTACTGTCAAAGAGAGCGTACATCTGTCCTCATTTGGCAACTTCTCTGCACACTCGTTTCATTGCAACCCATTGAAAACAAACGCAGCGCCTTTATGGCGTCTGACATGCACTATCCTTTGTGTTCTTCAGGAGAGCGTTGTGATTGTCCTAGCCCTGTTCGCAGCCGTGGTAGTTTTGGTAGCGGTCACGTTTATTAGTTCCATCGATTTCTCAAACACCCGCCGCCACTGAATCTCGTCGTTCAGCGAGAATCAGGGTCCCCACTGGCAGTCGTCCCCGTCTTGAGCGCATTTATCCCTCACCTATTGCGCGTCGCAGTCCGTTCGCGATATTACTTCTCGCCACGTAATCGCCTTCACGCTTCCTTAGAGGAATCGAACGAGCGAAACGTTTTCCTCGCTCTTGCGTAACTACAGATGCCCAAATGAAAATCGCCGCTGAGCAAGCGCCCGGTCTCAACAATCAAAGGCAATCCTTCCTCGCGGATGGCATGCTCGTGGTCCTATTTCTCGGCTTCGCGAATTTCCTGCTGCATCTCTACTTCAACAATCAATACGGTTACTTCCGCGATGAGTTTGATTACATGGCCTGCGGGGATCATCTTGCCTGGGGCTATGTGGATCATCCTCCCCTGATACCGTTCCTCATGAAGATCTCCCGGCTCCTTCTGGGTGACTCGCTTCGGAGCATTCGAATCATACCGGCGCTGGCAACCTCGGCTGCCGTCATTTTGACGGCCATGATCGCTCAAGAACTCGGTGGCCGGCGATTTGCGATGGTGCTTTCCGCTTTGGCCTTCATCGCTGTGCCCATGTATCTCAACGACGGCAGCGTCATGACCACCAATTGCCTCGAGCCATTGCTGTGGATGGGCTGCGTTTATTTCGCAATCCTGGCGATCAGGCGCGACGACCCGCGTTACTGGCTGTGGTTTGGGGTGGTGGCAGGCATCGGTCTGGAAGAGAAATACTCGATTGCCGTACTCGGGTTCAGCATCGTTGTGGGCCTGTTGCTGACAGAGCACCGCCGCGTTTTTACCAGGAAATGGATCTGGCTCGGTGGCGCGCTCGCCTTTCTGGTTTTTCTTCCGAATCTTCTTTGGAATGTTCACAATCACTGGCCCTTTGTGCAACTCATGCACAACATCAAGGCCGACGGCCGCGACGTAGTGCTCTCTCCCGCGGTGTTCTTCGCCCAACAGGTTCTCATCGTTCACCCGATCCTTGCACCCATCTGGATCACCGGTGTGCTCGCCTTTCTATTTTCGGCGCGGCTGAAACCTTACCGGTTCCTCGGCTGGTGCTATTTGGCAACCTTTACCGTATTCGTCCTTCTCAAGGGCAAGAACTACTATCTCGCACCAATCTATCCCGTCTTCCTGGCGGCAGGAGCGGTGGTGATCGAGAGTTTCATCGCGCGGTCGCGTCAAGTCTGGCTGAAGCCCGCGATCATAGTGTTGGTTGTAGCCGGAGGAGCGTGGCTTGCCCCGATTGTCATGCCGGTGCTCCCGGTTGACAGATTCATTTCCTACATGGATTTCTTGCCTTTCAAAGTTCCACGCAGCGAGCACAGCCACATGCGTGCGATTCTCCCGCAACATTTCGCCGATGAATTCGGATGGGAAGAGATCGTGGCCACCGTAAATCAGGCTTACAGCCGGCTCTCTCCCGAAGAACGGCCGGGCTGCGGCATTTTCGCGCAGAACTACGGGCAGGCGGGGGCCATCGATTTCTTTGGCCGCCGCTACCGGTTGCCTCCGGCCCTCAGCGGCCATCAAACCTATTTTCTGTGGGGCCCGCGCGGCTTTTCGGGAAATTGTTTGATCGTTCTTGACGATTCCAAGGAAGTCCTGGA
The DNA here is from genome assembly GCA_035603095.1 of Candidatus Acidiferrales bacterium. GTDB lineage: Bacteria > Acidobacteriota > Terriglobia > Acidiferrales > UBA7541 > Acidiferrum. Next base: position 4,244 of record DATNLB010000037.1, on the reverse strand, counting down.
ACGCGAGTTCGAACGCGTCGAATATGTGGGCAAATCCCCCGACAACCCCTACGCGATGGAGCGCGAGATCCCCGTCTTCATTTGCCGCGGCGCAAAATTCGGTTCCCTTGCCGAGATGTGGCCGCGATTGAAGAAATGGCGCTAGTTCGGCCGCCCGCGGCAGGCTTGTGCTTGCTTCTTGATATAGAATCGTGGCCGAGAAAAATGACTGAGAGAAGAGATCCTGCCCGTGGCCTGCGTCTCATCGCCGCCTTCAAACTTCTAAAAGGCTTGACGCTGCTCGCCCTGGGCATCGGCGCGCTCAAACTTCTTCACAAGGACGTCGATGACGTGGTCGAGCACTGGATCAACATTTTCCAGGTTGATCCGCACAGCCACTACATTCAGCTGCTTCTCGCGAAGTTGTCGAAGGTGGATGACCGGAGGTTGAAACAACTCAGTATAGGCACGTTCTTTTATTCAGCCATTTTTCTGACCGAAGGTATCGGCTTGGCGCTGGGCAGGCGCTGGGCGGAGTATCTTACGATCGTCACGACTGCTTCCCTGCTGCCGCTCGAAGTCTACGAACTCGCCAAACATGCCAGCATTGGCAAAGGCGTCGTGCTGGTGATCAACCTCGCCGTGGTTGCCTATCTGATCCGCGAGCTTCGCCGCTTTCCAAAGCGATCCTGACGGCTCCGCCCGATTTTCAGGCTGGACGGTCAGAGCTCTTGATGGGGCGCGTGTCGCGGAGAAGCCGCGGCGAATAAAAATAGCTTATTACGAAAGAAAATTGGAGAAGTTTGGCTTGCCGGCCAAACGCTACGGAATCGTCACGCTATACCCTTCACGCACGGCCGTGGCGCTCTCCTTGCCTTGATAGCGGTAAACAACGATCAAAATCTTGTCCGCGCCCACGGCTGGATCTCCGCCCAAGGCGCTATTGGTGACGACGAAACTCAGCACGCCTTCACGAATTCTGCTCCGGAGGACCTCCGTCACGTTCACTGTCCTTCCCTGCACGCCGTAATAGCCGCCGATGATTTTTAGGCTGTTCCACTCATCCCGGTCGCGGTCGCCGTAATGCGCAGGGCGGGCATCCCGGTCGTGGTCGCCCTGGTTCGCGCCGTGGTCGTCCCGATCGCGGTCGCTGTAATTGGCAGGGTGATCGTCTCGATCATCATGGCGCACCGTATACATACGGGCGTCAACGAAGCCGCCCTCGTTGTAACTGAATTCGCGTTCCTCATTCCTGCGATTTTTGGCGAAGATGCGCAGAGACTTGTCTTTTCCTACGGCGGGATCCCCGCCCATGGTTTGATTATTCACCGCGACTCTGCCATTCACGCCACCGCGCTCGATGAGGTCTTTGAGAATATCGGTGACGTCACTCCGCTGGTTCTTGAAACCATAGTCAGCACGCTGGATCTGCCAGCCTTCCTCCTGGGCGCGCAATCCGGCCGTGAAAAGAGTGACGCCAATGGCGAAGATGACCAAGGCGATGATGAACAGAACATATCGATTTGCAAGTTTCATTCGAGGCTCCTCCAGGGCGCAGGCCCTCTGCGTTCTTTGTTCCACTTTAACTCTGGTGGCGGCACCTGGTGATAACTAATCGAGGCGGGATTGTCTTGAATGTCTACATCCACAGCACCGCTTCCTTCCAGCGCGGGCCTTCGGTTCAATAGTTGTATCGGTGTGGTGTCCCTGGCCGGGAGCGGCGCTCGATGTGCAGACTCGCAGGTCATTACCCTCCGGGAAGAGGGCTAGCCAACGAACACATCTACGTTGCGTCTCGTGAGGCAAGGCAGCTAAACTTCGGGCACTATGAAACGCAAATTGTTCACCGTAGGCGCGGTCATCCTTTTTGGTCTCCCCGTGCGGGCGGAACAGCCCAAGTCCCTTTTCTACCTGACGCGCGATCCCAAGTCCGTGCGTTCCTTCCTGGCCCATGCCGACAAGATCGACATCCTCGTTCCCGCATGGTATTCGGTCGATTCGAACGGCCTCGTCTCCGGCGGCCCTAATCCACTGGTACTTGAAACCGCGCGCCAGCACCATGTCCCCATCATGCCTATCGTCGTCAACAATGGATTTTCGCAAGAAGATTTTCACAAACTACTTATGAATCGAGCAGCCTACGAAACCATGGCCAGCAGGCTTATGGCCGCCTGCAAGGAAAACGGCTATATCGGCTTTCAGTTCGATTTCGAAAATATCAGCTGGACAGACCGCAGCGCGCTCTCGATCATGGTTTCCAACGTCGCTTCGGAGTTTCATAGCGCCAAACTCCAGCTCACCATCGCTACGGTGCCGAATGCTCCCGGCGCGCCCGGTGAAGGCGGGTTTTCTAATTGGATCTACGAGAATTGGCGTGGCGCCTACGACTTGTCGGCGCTGGTGCAAAGCGTCGATCTCGTCTGCCTGATGACCTATGATCAACATACGCGCTGGACGGCCCCAGGTCCCGTGGCTGGATGGGCTTGGACCACCGGCAACCTCGACTACGCGCTAAAGTTCGTACCTCGGGAAAAGCTTTCACTGGGGATCCCGCTCTACGGCTATCACTGGTTCGCTGGTACGCCGGTGAAAGCTCCCGCGCAAACAGGCTTCCCTGCCACGGACAAACCCAACCCAAGCGCAGAATACATCGCCACGGACGACGCCCTGGATCTCGCCAAGGCTTATGGAGGCCGCGTCGATTGGGATCCGGTCGACCGTTCCGCCTGGTTTTTCTTCTATCGCGACGACTTGCGCGAATGGATATTTTTCACCGACGCCCGGACGTTCCGCGAGCGCTATACGCTGGTAAAAGACCGCGGCTTGCAGGGATTCTGCTCCTGGGTTCTCGGGGAGGAAGACGCTGCCATCTGGGAACTCCTGCCTTCCCACAAATGAACGCTCGCAAGGCGCGCTTGTTCCTGTCCCTTCGATTTGCAAATCCTCAAGTCTTCCCTCATCATTATTCGTTTGTTTGGGGACGCGGGACGCTTCCGCTGCGGCAATTCTTTTTTCTAGATTCATTTATTCTGTCGGTCGTATTGCGATCGTTCAATAAAAGGAGCGGCATGGAAAAGCCTTCCAAAATAGCGCCCGCCAAGGGAAAACTCGGGGTGCTGCTTCCGGGCCTAGGCGCCGTCAGCACGACCTTCATGGCCGGAGTTGAGCTCGTCCGCAAAGGCAAGGCGCAGCCCGTGGGATCGCTCACGCAGATGGGCACCATTCGGCTGGGTAAGCGCACCGACGCACGCTCGCCGCTCATCAAGAAATTCGTTCCCCTTGCCGAGCTGAAGGACCTCACCTTTGGCGGCTGGGATATTTTCAGGGACAACGCCTACCAGTCCGCGGCGAATGCGGGCGTCCTGAATCCGCAGGATTTGGAAAAAGTGAAGCCCTTTCTCTCCACCATCAAGCCCATGAAGGCTGCGTTCGATCACGATTTTGTAAAACTGATCGATGGACCGAACATCAAGAAAGGCAAGAACAAATACGAGCTGGCACTACAGATCAAGGAGGACATCGCCGATTTCCGCAAGGCTTCGCGCGCTTCGCGGCTGGTGACCTGCTGGTGCGGCTCGACGGAGTCTTTCGTTAAGCCCGAAGAGGTGCACTCCACTCCGGAAAAGTTCACCGAGGCGATGAAGTCCAATCACCCAGCGATCGCGCCCTCCATGCTGTACGCCTGGGCTTCGGTGACCAGCGGCGTGCCTTTTGCCAACGGCGCGCCAAACTTGACTGTGGATATCCCCGCGATTCAGAAGCTCGCGCACGACCACAACGTGGCTATCTGCGGAAAAGATTTCAAGACCGGTCAGACGCTGATGAAAACCATCCTTGCGCCGGGCTTCAAGGCACGCATGCTAGGGCTGGATGGCTGGTTCTCCACAAATATTCTCGGGAACCGCGACGGCGAAGTTCTGGAAGACCCTGGCTCATTCAAAACCAAAGAAGAGTCCAAACTCAGCGTGCTGGAATATATTCTCCAGCCGCAGTTGTACCCGCAGCTTTACGGCAAGATGTGCCACAAGGTGCGCATCAACTACTACCCGCCGCGCGGCGACAACAAAGAAGGCTGGGACAACATCGACATTTTTGGCTGGCTCGGCTACCCCATGCAAATCAAGGTGGACTTCCTCTGCCGCGATTCCATTCTGGCCGCGCCGCTGGTGCTCGATCTCGTCCTATTCCTGGACCTGGCGCAGCGCTCGGGGATGCGCGGCATCCAGGAGTGGCTCAGTTTCTACTTCAAGTCGCCGATGACCGCC
>DATNLB010000233.1:0-5450 GCA_035603095.1 Candidatus Acidiferrales bacterium | reverse complement strand
AATGGACGCGAGTGCCGGAGCGTGGAACTTCGGGCTCTGTGCAACGAGGTCCCGCGAACCCCGCCAGGCCCGGAAGGGAGCAACGGTACCGGGATCACCTCGGGTGCCGCAGATCACCCGGAGTTCCTCTCACTGAAAACTGTTTACCGTGTTCAGTTGTCAGTCTTCAGTGGGAAAGCGCGGAGCGATGCTCCTGGCTGCTTCTCTGCTGTTTGCTGAAAACTGTTTACAGTTATCAGTTTCAGTGTGAGTAGTGCGGCAATCGGCAAAGGATTTTTTCTTTACTGAAGACTGAGAACTGACAACTGAAAACTTTCCCATGAGCTACCAGGTCATAGCCCGCAAGTGGCGCCCGCAAACGTTTGACGATCTCGTCGGCCAACAACACGTAACCGAGACGCTGAAAAACGCGATCAAGAATGACCGCGTGGCGCACGCGTACATTTTTTCGGGGGCGCGGGGCGTGGGAAAAACGACCGCGGCGAGGATCCTGGCGAAGGCGTTGAATTGCGTGAAGGGGCCGACGGCACAGCCTTGCGGGGAGTGCGATTCCTGCAAAGAGATTGCGGCGGGGACTTCGCTGGACGTGATTGAGATCGACGCGGCGTCGAACCGCGGCATCGACCAGATCCGCGAGCTGCGCGAGATGGTGCGGTACGCGCCGGCGGCTTCGAGAAGCAAAGTTGTGATACTCGACGAAGCGCACATGCTGACGGGCGAAGCGTCAAACGCCCTGCTGAAGACGCTCGAAGAACCGCCGGACCGCGTGATCTTTGTGATGGCCACGACGCAGCCGGAGGACCTGGTGGATACGATCCGCTCGAGGTCGCAGCACTTTCATTTTCGCGCGCTGACCTTTGCGGAGATTGCGGGGCGACTGGAAGAGATCGCGAAAAAAGAAAATTTGAAGATCGAACCGGGCGCGATGGCGGTGATTGCACGAATGGCCGAAGGCAGTTTGCGCGATGCCCTGTCGCTGCTGGAACAGGCACGGGCCTATTGCGGCGAAACCATTCCCGACAAAGAGGTGCGCGAATTGCTGGGCGTAGTGCCGGATGATGCGCTGGAGGAACTGGTCGGCGCGATTGCAGAAGGGTCGGCAGACCGCGCCCTGGGGCTGGTGCATACGTTCCAAAAGGAAGGGCGCAACTTGCAGCATTTCTGCCGGGAAGCGATCCGGCACATGCGCAATCTGTTGATCGCGCGAACGTGCGGGGCGGATTCGGAATTGATTGCGGCGACCCCGGATCAGCGTCCAGCGCTGGCGAAGGCGGCGGCTTTGTTCAGTGAAGAAGACCTCACGCGATTTTTCCAGATTCTGCTGCAGACGGATGATGACCTGCGGCGGAAGCCCGATCCGCGCGTGCACCTAGAAATGGGATTGCTGCGTTTGATCAACGCGGCGCGGCTGGCGCCGCTGGAAGAGCTGCTGGGGGAATTGAAGAGCGGCGCCGCGAACTCCGGAGCGGCGCGAAGCGTGGCGCTGGCTGGAGCGCCCACAACATCGGCAAAGAGCGCGGCACCAAGTTTTGCGGCGGCAATTCCCTCGCAACCGAAACCGAAAACGCAATTCTCTTCCCCGTTCACGGCGCCGGCATCGGCGCCTCCGACGGCGATTACTGCTTCCGCCGAGGTGAAACAGGCAGTTGCGGAAGAAGAACCGGGAATCCCGGCTAAGGGCCATGCCGCGGGGGCACTGGCGATCGGAATCACGCAGGAGCAGGTCGCGGAAATCAAGGCGGCGGTTCAGGCGCAGCAGAAATTTCTGGGTGAGCTGGTGGAACAGAGTAGCCTGTGGGAGCTGGAGGGCGCCGAGCTGCGAATTTATTTTTCGCCGGAGAAGCGGCCGTTCGCGGAGATGATGGAAGGAAGAGAGACGCTGGAGAAGATCCGTAGCATTTCGAGCAAGGTGCTGGGCCGGGCCGTGAGAGTATGTGCTAAACTGGAAGCAGTTGCAGCGGCAGCCGCGTCGGCGGCGCGCGGAGCTTCCGGCACGCAAGAGTTGCGTGCGCAGTTCGAGCGCGATCCGATGGTGAGGTCCATGCTTCAGCGCTTCGGCGGAAAAATTTCCGAAGTGAAACGAAGCCAAGGGGAATCCTGATGGAAGTCAGCGCTCTCCAACAGATGCTATCGCGATTCCGGCAGTTGCAGGAAGACCTGCAGCGGCAGGTGAATTCCGTGACGATCGAGGCGTCGGCCGGCGGTGGCATGGTCACGGTGAAGATGAACGGCCAGAAACAGATCGTGGACATACGCATTGAGCCGGAAGTTTTTGCCAACAAAGACCAAGAGATGCTGCAGGATTTGGTTCGCGCGGCGGTGAATGAAGCGTCGCGGCGCGTGGATGAAGAACTCAACAATCAGATGAAAAACCTCGCAGGCGGAATCCCCGGAATCGCGGGGATGAAAATCCCCGGATTGTTTTAGCCCGCAAAAGAATCTCTCGCTGGATTTTCGTTCCTCTTTTTACTTCACGTATTCCCCGTTGTGAACTTCGTACTCGACTCGGAAGGGCTTCTGCCCCTTACGATTATCCCAGTGCTCCTGAGCGATGAGGCGGTTGGCTTGCGCGAGACGCTCGGAGGGGAGCGGGTGCGAGCGGAAATAACCGTTCAAACTCTGAATGGCCAGCTCGGAGAGTTCCTGGTCCGGGCTTTGCGCGTGGATGACGTATTCGTCGCACAATTTGGCGAAGCGCTCGAACGCATCGACGGCGCCGTACGGGGAGTAGCCGGACTGAACCGCCAGATACATCCCTTCGCGATCGGCTTCGAATTCTTCGTCCTTGTGGTAACCGGCTTCCCAGAAATCGAGCGGGAACTGCAGCAGCGCTCCCAGGACGTCGAGATTGAGATCTTTCAGTTTCGCTTCCACCTGCACGCGCTCGACGCAATGATAATGGTCGATGTGCTCGATCTCGTGGGCAAGAATGTTGGCGAGCTCATCTTCGGTCATCATAAGATCGAGCATGCCCTCGCCGATATAGACCGGTCCGCCGGGAAGAGAAAAGGCGTTGATCATGTTGTGATCGGGGAGAACGGTGAAGGTGTACGGCAAGTGTCGATGGGCATGAACTGCCACCGCGCCTCCGACGCGGGTGACGTACTTCTCGAGTCCTTCTTCTTCAGGAGTAAGCTTGCGCGTTTGCGTTGCGTAGCGAGAGGCAAGCTCCCTGCCGATGGCGATTTCTCGTTCGTCGGAGAGGCGCGTGAAGTGCATGGGAACGCGGGAGAGATCGCGCTGGGCGTCGGCGGCCATATTCAAGATGGCGTTGGCAGAAACGGGGATGGACTTGGGACGGCGCTGGCTCCAATAGAGACCCGCGAGCGCGAAGCCCAGGATGAGAAAAAAAACGACGAAGACAACGGGGCGCTTCATAGAAATTGGCGAATGGCATCGCGGTATCGGGTGTAAAGGAACGAAACAAATACCAGCGCCGCACCCACGATGATGAAGGTGATGTACCGGTCACGCGCTTGAAGACCCCAGACATCGAGGGCCATGACTTTTGCGACGCAGAGCAGAAGCATACCCAGGCCGGTAAGGCGGAAGCTGCGCTCTTGGACTGCGAGAGCGAGCAGAACAATCAACACACCTTCAATGCCCCAGGACACGGTGACCATTCCCGCACGCATTTTCAAGGCGAGCATGCAGGTGATCAGGATGATAGGGACAAAAAACAGCACCTGTTCAGGGCGGCCGGCAATCGCCGCGAACGCTCTGGTCCACGGGTTCGCATTCTGAGGGAGGCCGTAACGCCCGCGAAGACGGAAAGCGAAGAGCAGGCTCGCCAGCAAAATGGCTGCTGCCGAACTGAGCACGAAGTAGCGGCCTTGCCAGTCGCCTTCACCGAAATAGCCGGCGCCGAAAAGATTGTGCGCCATGCCGCGGGCGAGAACTCCGACCGTCAGAAGCAAACTCTGATGGAGGAAGAGCGGGCGATCCAGAAGCAGAGCGGCGCCAAGAAGCGCGAAAACGACGGCGGCCCAGGAGGTGACGACCCACTCGATCGGAAACTGAAAATAGAAAAGCGCCACAATGGTTGCCGTGCCCAAGTAAGCGAGAAGAGCGTCGAAGTGCAGGCGGCGGTCGCGGCCGGTGTCTTCTTCCTTCTGCGGCAATTGGGCGTAGACGAAAAAGAAAATCAGAACGAGCGGGAGGATGGTGTACATCCGCGGACCCCAGAACTCGCCGGGCTCGCTCGCGGTGAGGTTAGAGAAGAAAATCCGGGTGAAAGCGGCGACGAGCGCGACGTAAGCCTGATAACGGAATTGCGTGATCTTGCGCAACAGGCCGTACTCGAAGAGCACGAGACCAAAAGCGCCCCAGGCCACGGCGATGCTGGTGGGCTGTGTTTGCAATTCATACCACAGGAGTAGACCGCCGATCGCGGATGCAGCCCAGGAGTAAATGTGATGGATGTCTCGCTTGCGCCACTCGTCGGGCATGCGGATGAGGCGTGAGAGCGCGTAGAAAATCACGGCGACCATCGCCAGCGACAACAGGCGCACGCTGATGCCGTGCCAGAGGTCAGTAACGTACAGATTCACGCTGACGCTGCGGAGCAGCGTCAGCCCGGCGAGAATGTGCGATTGCCAGGGCAATTCTTCGAGCTCGAAGCGCTGGTCGGCGATCGCCAGGACCAACGCAAACGCGGCCCAGAGTGGAGCGAGCCACCCATTGGGGTATTCATACCATGCAAGCAGGGCCAGCAGTCCGGTGGCCGCGAAAGAATGAAGGAAGGCGATGGCACGGGCGTAGCGCTCTTCGGGTGCGGCTTTGCGCGAGAGGAAGTACAAGCCTGCGGCGACAAGAGAAATCGTGAATACGCGAAGGGAGATGGGGCCCCAGAATTTTTGTTCGAGCTGGTAGTTGTAGAAGTACGCGCGGACGAGAGCGCAAATACCGACGAGGTTCGCCTGCCAAGCGAGTTGTTGGTAGCGAATCCAGCGTGTTGAAAGCGCGAGCGCGACGGCAAAAACGATCCAGCCGACGGCAATCCACGGTGCGCGGAGCGCTTCCTGAATGACCCACACCATCATGCCGGCGGAGGCCCAAGTGTAGGCCACGCGCGCAAGCGCGAGATGGCGTTCGTCCATGGTGCCAAGCCGCTTGGCAAGCCAATAGCCGCCAATAACAACCGGCAATGCGCTAAAAGCGCGCACGGTTATGGTGTGCCACGTATGGATGCGGCCGGGATCAGCCGTGAGCGCAGTGAACACCGCGAGACCGGTGAGAAGATGCGAATGCCAGGCAATCCCGTGATAACGCAGCGCGCGCGCGGCTTCGGACAGGAGCACCGCGAAAGCGATGAAAGCAAGGGGCTGCCAAAGCTCCGGCGCTTCGAACCAGATGAGTAGGGCGACGAAACCGCTGCCCGCGGCGGCGAAGAGGCTGCGAATCGTGCGTTGCGTGGGATCATCGCGCAAAGCGGCCAACCTAGCGGTCAG
>DATNLB010000165.1:0-16380 GCA_035603095.1 Candidatus Acidiferrales bacterium | reverse complement strand
GGGCTGGAAACTTGAGGCCGCACCGACCATCGGTCTGTCAGTGTGAACGATAGCGCTTTGCTCGCAGCCTGTCTACCGTGGCCATGGTTTGAACGCTACGTGAGACGCGCCGGGCGGCAAATGGGATGGCTGGCCAGAATCACGCATTGGTGACTCCCCCGGCCGAAGCATAGTCTTTTCTTCGCGAACCCTCAGGAGGCATCTTAGAGCCTCAACGGGTTCGAAAAGAGGCCAATTAGCGGCGAGGTTGCGCGGCATCTTCTTGCAGGACGGCATCCAACGTCCTCAGGAAGAGATCCGCGTCCACTTCGGAGAAAACCAGCGGCGGGCGCAGCTTGATGACGTTGTGGTGCGGGCCATCGGTGCCGGCGAGAATGCCGCAATCGCGAAGGCGATTGACCACGTAGGACGCTTGCGACGGAGCAGGCTCGCGCGTTTCACAGTCGAGCACAAAATCGATTCCCAGGAATAATCCCGAGCCGCGCACGTCGCCTATCAACGTGTGTCGCGTCTGCAACGATTTCAAGCCCTCGATGAGATGCTCGCCGATGCGCAAGGCGTGTTGCTGCAAATTTTCTTCCTCGAGAACATCCAGAACCGCGAGACCCGCAGCGCAAGCGACAGGGTTGCCGCCAAACGTGCTGAAAAATTCCATCCCGTTGTTAAACGAATTGGCGATCTCCGGGGTGGTGACAACCGCCGCCAGCGGAAAGGCATTGCCGATCGGCTTGCCAAGCACGACGATGTCGGGAACCACGCCTTGCGTTTCGAATCCCCAAAAATGCGTTCCAAGACGTCCGAATCCGACCTGTACTTCGTCGGCGATACAAACCGCGCCTGCCCCGCGCACGTGACGGTAAACCTCCGCGAGATAATCCCGCGGAAAAACGATCTGGCCGCCGACGCTCGGCATTGTTTCCGCAATGTACGCAGCAATACCACGTCCATCAGCGCGTGTGCGGTCGAGAATCTCCGCAACGTGACGCGCATATTTTGCGCCGGCTTGTTTGTCGTCACGGCGATACGCGCCGCGGTAATCATCCGCAAGCGGAGCAACGTGCACCCAAGATTTTTTTCCGTGGCCTCCGGGACCGTCAAATTTGTAGGGGCTGATGTCGATGAGCGCATTGGTATGGCCGTGGTAGGCGTGTTCGAGAACGATGATGTCTTTCCGGCCCGTATGCGCGCGCGCCACGCGCAAAGCCAGCTCATTCGCCTCGCTGCCGGAGTTCACAAAAAAACACACGCGCAGTGGTTCGGGAAGCAGCCGCGTCAGCCGCTCGGCGTAACGGTTGACGTTGTCGTGAAGATAGCGAGTGTTGGTGTTGAGCAGCGCGAGCTGCGCCTGCGCCGCCTGCACCACACGAGGGTGGCTGTGCCCGACGAGCGGCACGTTGTTGTAAACGTCGAGATACGCTCGCCCCGCATCGTCATACAAATACTGCATCCACCCGCGAACGATTTTCAGCGGGCGCTGATATGAGACGCTGAGGTTTTTCCCCAGCAAGGCGCGGCGCGCCGCAAGCGTCTCCCTGAAAGCAGGCTCTTTGTCCGGAAAGCGATCGCCCGGAATTCCGAGCAGGAGATTTGGGTCCGGCGAGAGACTTGTCCATACGGAACGCTGCGAAGCAGAAGCAACACCTGGAAAATCGGCCCCCAGCTCAAGCAGATCCAGAATGATCTGAAAATGAACGTGTGGCGTCCAGCCCCCGTTCTCTTCTGTTGATCCGACGCGCGCGAATGGTTGACCTCGAGCAACGCGCTGGCCCGCTTCCAGGCTAACGAGCGAATCTTTGGAGAGATGACCGTATAGCGTGAAAAATTCCTCGCCGTCGTTCGTTTCATGCCGCAGTGTGACCAGCGGTCCGTAGTCCAGAGGAGCGGAATTGTTCGCCACGATGTAGACCACGCCATCCAGGGGCGCGCTGAGCGGCGCGCCTGGCTCAACAAAAAGATCCATGCCGAGGTGAATTGTGCGCCGTTCATCCGTGGGATTGCCGCTCGCGCCGAACAATGGAGAAGTGTAAAGCAGTCGCGGTTCATCGTAACGGCCCACACCAACGGACGCGCCAGCGCACTTCATTGCGTGAAATATTTTTTCCGTGAGCGCGGGAGTTTCCGCCGCACCGGGATCGGCGCCAAGAAACGTACTGCCGGCACTCAGATCAAAAACAATGCTCTGGGCCGTCCGCACATCAACATCCAAAATCGAGGCCGCGGAGCCCGCGCTCGTTTCCAGCCCGCGCTTGATCTTTTCACCTTGCGGAACGGGCGGAAGCCCGCAAGCCGCGCGAAAAGTGTAGTGCGCGAAACGCCGGTGGATTTTTGTGAGCCGCTCCAAGGCTTCCCACGCAGGCGCTTCGCTGACCGTGACGTACGGATCGTCCGGCTTAAGGGTTTTGCAGTGCGCGGAATTAGTGACGCTGACGGCCAGCCGCGCGCCAATCAAAGCATAAAGAACGGACAACTCCAGCTCATCGAGTGGAAACGCGCCATGATATCCCGCGACGATGGCAGCCGCTGCCCGCAGTGGGTCTTCTTTCCCAAGAATGGCGTAAGCGGCGGCAATCGCCGGCTCAGATGCAGTGAGCCCGTGGTGTATGTCGCCAAAATCAATCACCCCTGCGACCTTGCGTGGCTGCGGCCACGGATCGCTGACCAGCACGTTGTGGTCGTTCGCGTCGCCGTAAATCACGCTGCGGCGCAGGCGCGGCAAAACCGGAACGACTTCCACTTCATAGAGCGCGAGAAATTTCTCGACCAACGCGCGCCGCTTCGACCCCGCAATATGCTTGACGTAGTCCTTGATCCAGCCAACCCGGGAAGAATCCCATTTCAGCTCGCGATGTGCAGCGGCGTGCGCAAACGATTGCAGCGCCGTGTCCATCTCGCCCAAGAACCGGCCGAGATCACTAAGAAGCTCCGGCGTGTGCGGGCGGACTTCGGCGAGAACTGTTCCCCTCACAAAGGTGAGCAGCCAGACGAGCCGCGTCGAGCCGTCCGCGGCGACAATCGAAGTAAACTGCTCACCACTGCGATCCGTTGTGACGCGAGGCAAAGGCAATTGAGGCGCGCGTTGCGCCAGATGGGTCAGGGCCCGGCATTGCAGATCAATGAAGGACCGCTCTCGGGCCGGATGCATTACCTTGAGGACGAACGCACGCCCGTCCGCGCTCGTCAGGTGGAAGTTGTCGTCGTATTCGCCCGGCAGCGCCCGTGCGCTTGCTTCAAGCCCGTAAAGTTCGCGCGCCAAGCGAACTGCTTCCGCTTCGGTCACAGGTTGCGCTACGCGGGCCTCCAGCAGCATGCACCAAATCTTATCTGCAAGAGCCGGAGTGCGTCCATCCCGGAGCGATTAGGACTTCTGGCGCACCTACCTACAGCGCGGAATCCTTACCTCTTAGAGTTTCTCTCTCGACTCTCGGACGGAAACCGGTCCATTCACCGTGGAAAGCCGGATCATCGCCGGTGCGTTGCCATATTCGATGCGACGGTGATTGTCGTCCCAGGTCTTGCGGGCATTGTCGCAAATGCTGGCCTTGCAACTTACCGGCGCGTAGTTCGTTGATTCGACCACGAAGCTGGACTGATAATCGCTCGGGACCATCAGCGTCAAGGGGCCATTCTTTGCATCGGCGGAGAGGCCCGTGCCGCTCCACGTCTTTCCTTCCAGTGCCACGGAAATCGGCCCGTTCTCCGTATGAATGCGCACGCTTCCGCTGCTGCCCTCCAGGCTGATCGGGCCATTCACCGCGGTGATCTCCGCGTCGCCGGAAAAATTCTTCAAGCTGATCGGACCGTTGTGGGCCCGCGCCGTGAGTTTGCCGTCCACGTCGTACAGGGAAATGGGACCGTCCATCGTCTCCAGGTCTATGGACGCGGACTTTGGCGTGCGAATGAGCAAATAAACCGTCCAATCTTCCTCATCCCCAGGACCGCTCGTCGATATCCGGCCATTTTCGATGGACAGGGTGATCTGGGACAGAATTTTCTCCGCCGCATCCCCCGAGCCCGCCGCGGCTTTACATGCCGTCACGGAATAGGTCTCTTTCTCCCAGCCCACGACCTGGACGCCGCCGTTGCTGTGCGGGTGAATCTGCAGGACCGGGGCTTCGGACTTGCGCAAAGTGCGCTCCTCGGAACGCACCACGGCGTCCCGGTCGTCAAAGCGCATGCGAAGATCGGAACAATCGGTTGCGGGGTGCCTGCGCCCCTCGGAAATGTTTACGGAGTGGCGATGCCGGTTCGCTCGTGCGCTCGTAAAGCCGAGGGCGAGCAGAGCAGACAGCGAAATCAGAAAAAAGAAGTTGCGTCGAGGCATGGGGTCCTCCCTGCCTCTATAGACGACACAGGATGTGATTGGTCACGTGCTATCCCTCCCCTTCCGACTGCATCTTTGGGCGCGCTAACTCCCGTGCTCTCTCAATCTTTTTGTCGGCCCCACCATCTAAACCTTTACGGGTCAATCTTTTACGAAATTAGGGAGGGAGGGGGCACCAAATCACAGGTATTTCGTTCTCTTCCGACCTTCCGAACTCGGCGGAGGATTCCTCCTACCAGAAGCTTGCCGCCCAAAAATCTGGCTTTGTTATACTGAAACTTAAAGGTGACCTCTCAACCCGTGACCAAACTTCGCATCTCCATCGTTCAATACCTGAACACCGCGCCGCTCGTCTGGGGTTTCACCAACGGCCCGCTGCGCGGCAAATATGATTTATCGTTCACCGTACCCTCGCAGTGCGCCGAACAATTGCGCACCGGCAAGGCGGACATCGCGATAATCCCGGCCATCGAATACCAGCGCATCGATGATCTGGTGATCCTGCCGGACATGGCCATTGCCTCGAAGAAGCAGGTGCGCAGCCTGCTGATCATTGCGAAGAAACCCATCGAACAGGTGAAGAGCTTTGCGCTGGATCGCAGTTCGCGCAGCACGCAGACACTGACGCGCATCCTGTGCGCGGAAAAGTGGAAGATCGCCCTGGAGTTCTCTGAAGCGCCGCCCGACTTGGGTCCTATGTTGCAGCAGGCAGACGCGGCGCTCCTGATTGGTGATCCGGCTTTGCGAATAGCCGTGGGGATTGAAAAAGATAGCCGGCCCGGCGCGGAAGGCCAAACGGTATGCCCCGCGGCCAGGCTCGGAATTACCAGCTCGGAATTGCTCTACGTCTACGACGTGGTAGGTGAATGGCGGAGTTTGACGGGATTGCCAGCCGTCCTGGCGGTCTGGGCGGCGAGGCGAGACATTGCCACTCCCGAAGTTACCGCAGATTTCCTCGCCTCCCGGGATTTCGGCTTGTCGCGCATCCCGGAAATCAGCTTCAACGCGGCGCGCGAGTTGGAATTGCCCGAGCGCACGCTCGAATCGTACTTGCGGCAAAATATTGACTTCTCCCTCGACGCAGAAAACCGCCGCGGCCTGGGGTTGTACTTCGATCATGCCGAAAAGCTAGGCCTGATCCCGCAAGCCAAGCCGCTCGAATGGGCCGCCGCGAAAGCAGAGGCCGTGAAGTTGTAGGGGGCGGGCTTGCCCCGCCCGTTTCGGGGTTGGACATGGATTCGTTAGGATTGCAGCAGTATCTTCGCGAAGGATCATTGTGGGACTGACAAAACAGCAAGCTCTGGAAATGCTCGAATCCGATGACCTCGTGGGCCTCGGCATGGCCGCGCACCAAATGCGCCTGAAGAAAAACGACCCCCGCGTGGTCACCTACCAGATCGACCGCAACATCAACTACACGAATTTCTGCACCGAGTATTGTTCTTTTTGCGCCTTCTACCGGCCGCTCGGCGCCAAGGACGGCTACATCCTTTCGTTCGAGGAGATTTACAAGAAAATCGACGAAATGCTGGAACTCGGCGGCACCGGAATTCTGCTCCAGGGCGGGCTGCATCCGGACTTGCAGATCGGCTATTACGAAAATCTGCTGCGCTCGCTGAAGGCGCGCTATCCGCAAGTGCACTTGCATTGCTTTTCGGCACCCGAAATTCTATGCATCGCGGAAGTTTCTGAAATCAGTATTCGCGAAACCATTCAGCGCCTGATGGATGCAGGTCTGCAATCCATTCCTGGTGGCGGCGCGGAAATTCTCGACGATGAAGTCCGCGCGAAAATTGCCCGGCTGAAGTGCACCAGCGACGACTGGGAAGAAATGCACCGCGTGGCCCACTCGTTGGGATTGCGCACCACCGCCACCATGATGTTCGGCTGCGGCGAAGAGCTGCGCCATCGCGTCAACCATCTCGAAAGGCTGCGGCGCATTCAGGAGGACACCGGCGGGTTCACGGCCTTCATTCCGTGGATGTTTGCCACCGAGAATACCGCGCTCGGAAAAAAAGTGCAGGAAGCCACGGCGGTCGATTATCTGAAGACGCTGGCCGTCAGCCGTCTGTATCTCGACAACGTCGACCACATCCAGTCAAGCTGGCTCACGCCCGGAATCAAAGTCTGCCAGGTCGGTTTGCAATTTGGCGCCGACGACGTCGGCAGCATCCTCATTGAAGAAAACGTCGTCTTTGCCGCAGGTGTGAAAAACCGCACCAACGAAGGCGAACTCCGCCGCATCATCTCCGACGCCGGCTTCATCCCCGCCCAGCGCGACACCCTTTACCGGAGTTATGCACTGAAATGAGTTCAGAAGTTGCAGAATTATGCAGCACGCCGGAACTAGGCGGGAGGTTTGGGGCGCAGGTGAATCGAAACATCGACGACCATGCCGTCGGGCAACTCGACATCTTCCAGGAGATAGAGAACCCCGCCGCGAAAACGCGCCTGGATTTTCCGGGGTTCGGGTTTGGAGCTGGATTCGGATTTAGCGCCAGATTCGGATTTGGCGCTAGTTTCGGATTTTGTGCCAGATTCAGATTTAGCGCTTGACGCGGATTTTGGTGGTGCGGGCAATTTGGGCTTACCTCCCTCAGTTTCATCGAGCGCTTCGTTGGCGAGGGCGTCGGCCTCGCGGTTCTGTTCGCGGTAGACGTGCTCAATGCGGAAGGAATCGAAGGCCTTCGACATTTTTTGGGCGCGCTCGAAGAGCGGGCGCAGATCCTCGCTCTTCACTTTGTACTGCCCGCGCATCTGCTTGACCAGCAGCTCGGAATCGCTCTCCACGCGAATCGCGCGCACGCCCTGCGATTCCGCATAGTCCAGCGCGGCGATCAGTCCATAATATTCGGCGACGTTGTTGGTCATGCGGCCGATGTATTTCTTCAGCTTGGCGGCGATTTCGCCGCGTCCATCGTGGATGACCACGCCGTAAGCAGCGGGCCCGGGATTGCCGCGAGAGGCGCCGTCAATGTTGGCGCGATACGCCGCACCAGCCGGCTTGGGCTCCGAAGGAGCCTCGCCGAAGAGGCCTTTTCCACGAGGAGTTGGCGGGCGGCGCGGCATCAGGAATTTGTCGAAGCCGTGGAGGATGTGCCGGTGGAACCAACTGCCGGACTCGCGACAGGAATTGGTTCCAGGGTGTACAGGATGAGGCCGCAGCTTTCGCAGCGGTAAACCTCTTCGTTGTTTTCCGTGCGCAGCTCCTGAAGGATATGCGGCAGGACGCGCATGCCGCAGCCGCGGCATTGTCCGTCGCGCGCTTCGGCCATGGCGGTGCCGTTGTGCCGCTTGGCGATGCGCGCGTAAAGCTCGCGCAAATCTTCCGGCACCGGAGCAATGATTTTCTCGCGCTCGGTGGTGGCGGCTTCAAGCTGTTTTTTCTTCTCCGCACCTTGCAGCTGAATTTCTTTTCGTTCCGCTGCGACGGCCTGTTCGGCTTCCTTGAGTCTGGACTCAGCGATTTTTACCCGCCGTTCGACTTCTTCCGCGCCCATCATCACTTCGAGCTGGCGGTCATCGGCCTTGGCCACTTCGGCTTCGGCATTGGCGATTTCGTGCTGCAATGCTTTGTAGGCTTCGTTGGTTTTCACGGCGCCGCTTTGATCGCGGTATTTGCGCGCGCGGTCTTTCCATTGCTGCCCGTCGAACTCGAACTTCTTGCGTTCCGCCACGGCTTGGGCGTGGGCCTCCTTCGCGGAAGCGACCTCCGCGCGCGCGCTGCCGAGTTTGGCTTCCGCTTCGCGGATACGTTTCGGAAATCCATCCAGTTCCGCGCGCAAAACCGCGATTTGGTGGTCAACGCGTTGCAGCTCAATAAGGTGGGGAATCGCCGAATTCATGGGTAGGTAATTCTAGCACAGGGACGCGGCAGGCTTTGCGGGAACCGCGGCGGCGGATAGAATGCCTCCGTTTTGCATGCAAGAGTTCGGGAATCGCTCGTTCCAAGGAGGAGTGAACATGCCGCACGTGCAAATTACCTGGGTGGAAGGACGGACACCCGAGCAAAAGCGGAAAATCGCGGAACGCGTCACCGCCGTACTGATCGAAGATGGCAAGGCCAAACGCGAGAATATTCACGTGTCGTTTCACGATGTTCCAGCGACGAATTACGCCGAAGCCGGCGTACTTGTGGTTGACCAAAAGCGCGCGCCATGAACAATTTTGAGGCGAGACAATTCAAGGCGGGCTGCCTCTCCGACGAACCGAAGCAAAGCCCACCCCTCTGTAGGGCTGGCCGACTTAGCTCGACGCGCGGGCGTCGCGGCGGATGAACGACCAATCGAGAAAATAACCGATGCCGACCGCAAGGGGGATGATGCCGAGCGCGGCAGCCGTCCAAATGTCACGATCCGCCTGGATGCTCGCAATCAATCCAAAAGTCGCGATGTAGCCGAGCGCGCCGCTGACCAGCAGGATGCCTGCACGGCGGGAACGCGCCGCCTGGTTCAATTCGGGCTCCATCGGAATGTCCACTCCGCGGGCAATTGCCGCGAGCCGCTCTTCGCTGCGCAGCTTGCGCACGCGGTAATAGGTATACAGCGCGCCGAGGGGGACGCCCATCCCCAGAATCACGGCCACTAATCCAATCAATTCTCCGCCCATGGTGTGCTCCTTCTTTCTTTGAGGCGCCGGTGAGGCGCGTTTTATCGGGGGGAACTGCTTTTCAATGGGAAGTACGTAGCGCCGGCGAGAAAAGTTCCCGTAATTTTGGAACGATAGATGGTCATTTCCCTAGAAAGCGCCGCGGGTCTATTCTGCTTTGTCGTTTGCGGTGTAGTCCTGAGCGATTCCGCGACGGACTAAACTCAGATTGGTGTCGTTCAATAACAGAATGGGGCAACCATAACCAGGATCGATACGCATGTTGCTCAGCGGCCCCTGACCACCGAAAAATATCAATCGCGATCCTATTTGGAGTCTTGTGCTGTCGCCGCCGATCCCGGACAAATCGGGCACTTCGCGAGTCTCGCCGACCTTCCAATTGGCAGCACCTTTGAGCCGCTCCAGTACGTGCACCCTGGTATCAACATGATGGTAACCGTGGTTATCCACTCTTTCCCGATACCCCCGGATCTCGCCCGTCACCATGTTGGCGCTGTCTCGGCCGAGCAATTCTACGATTGACGGCGAACACAAGAGCTGGTCCCGAATCGCCTGCAAGCGAGATTGTTCTTCCAGGTGCTGCGCCCAGGCGGCGGGCATGATGTCGTCTTGGGCAAGACAGGGATGCCAGCGGGTAAGACAGGAAAGGTCCAATTGGAGCAATCGCTGAACGTCCGCGGGATCGGCATATGGAGTGAACTTTGCCCACCCATACACGCATATTTCACAACCACTTGGACGGCCAATGATGTAGTCCGGGTGAAGCCTAGATGGGGGGCTGACCCAATTGGCTCCGTAATAATCAAATCTTGGAACGCTGTGTGATTCAGCCATCAGGGCATAACCAATCGAGTCTCCTAAGAAATCGGGGACACTGTGCGTGTAGGTCTGGATATACACCGAATAACCCTTACTCCAGACAATCCCGTTACGCATGCCAGCCGTCGCGACAACCCGCGCAGGGCGGCCTCCCAACCGCATATAGGTTCGAAGCAAGGCCCATTCGAACTTTACGAACGGTCCCTCGCTATAGGACAGATTCAGTCGCCAGCGGAAATAATCGTCCAAACGAACGAAGACATTCCTCTCGCTAACGTAGCCGAACACAAATTGATTGAGAGTTATGGTCTGGGAACACCACTGTTCGCCGCATCGGCTGCCAATTTCGGTGTTTGCGCGCCAGCGCTCGAGTTGGGCCTTTGCTTCATGCCACGGCGTCTTGCGCAATTCGAGCGACTGAATCTCAGCTAGCAGGAGTTCGGCGCGGCGGCGGAAGAGCCGTTGCTCAACTTGGCTGGCCGCTAAAACTAAGGAGAAAAGGACAGCAGTACCCAGGAGTAGGGCGAGGAGAGCCCGTCGCAAGGAGCGAAGTCGACTCACGATTTCTTAGACACCAAAGCGTGAAGTTGGGTGCCTCGCTGAAGCGGTCAATCGATTTCGCGGACTAGCATGGTGGCGTCTATGGCGAGATTGGGATAGCGAATGGGGGAGCCAGCCGGGGCGGGCAAATGCCGTGCCGTGGCGGTGAAATTGTCGCCAGAACATTCGAGCGTGTAGGAATAACCGTCGCGCTCGGTGCGGGTCATGGAAATAGATTTGGAGGAGATGAGTTCGTCGAGCGAAGCGCAATGGCCGTTGGTGGCGATGTAGCCGTGTTCCGCATCGGCAATCTGCAGCAGGTCCATTCGAACGCCGGTCAGGCTGATGGCCTGCGTCGGGGCGGTACCTTCATCCGTGACCGGCATTCTCTTCAAATAGAAGTGGTACACGACAAACAGAAGGGCGGCACCGATCAAGACGCCGACGAGAGAGCGCATGGAAGAATTGTGGGCCCGCATGCCGTGCCCGGCAAGCGGAACGCACAACGACGTGCGGTAGGAAACAACGTCTCCCATTTTCGTTCTGAATCGCGCGCGCTCTGCTAGACTTCTGCCTACCGCGGAATTTCCCTCTCCGGTGTAACGCTCCCCCTTCGGACAGACGAATGAACACGACTGCACCGCCGCTCGAAGTGCATGCCCTCGAGAAACTGAGAGATGAAGAGCTCGACGAAGCTCGCGCAATCCAGAGCGTGATGCTGCCCACGGAATCGCTGCGCGCCGGCGCGGTGATGATCTCGCACGAATTTCAGCCGGTGGCCGCGGTGGGCGGCGATTTTCTGGACTATTTCCAGCTGACCGACGGGAGCGTCGGGCTTTACCTGGGCGATGTTTCAGGGAAAGGACTGCCCGCAGCGCTGTACGCGGCGCTGGCTGTGGGAACATTGCGCGGCGTACACAAGACGGGCACCTCGCCGCACGATGTCCTTGCGACTTTGAACCGCCGGCTGATGATTCGCGGCATGCCCCGGCGTTACACGGCCATCCAGTATGCGGTTTTCAACCCGCACAGCCACGAACTCCAAATTGCCAGCGCGGGCATGCCCGGGCCATTTCATCTCTCCGCCAGCGGCTGCCGCAACCTGAAACTCTGCGGAATCCCCCCGGGTTTATTCGCCGCGGCGAACTTCGAGACGCTGACCCTGCGATTGCTGGCAGGCGATTCGGTGCTCTTCTGCACGGATGGCATCCCGGATGCATTTAATCGAAAGGATGAACAATTCGGAATCGAGCGGCTGAAAGAGATTTGCGACGCCCCGCGGTTCGCCGCGCCCACCGAGCTGCTGGGACAAGTCTTCGCCGCTGTCGAGAATTTTTCCCGCGGGCAGGAACAGCAAGACGATATGGCTGCGGCACTCTTTCATTTTTGCAGTTGATGGATGCCTGTGCGGGTGCTCACAAGACCATGTAGAGAGTGGGCAAACGACTTCCCGTTTGGCGTTGACAGGTCCGGGGCTCTCCAGTAACTACAATAGATACAGCTGCAAAACCAGGAGAGTCCTCGATGAAGACGAAGTCCCCGTATGCCTTCGGGCTGGCCTTATGGCTTTCGTTTCTAATCTCGATTCCAGCAGACGTTTGGGCCGCGCCCCAGGCTGCGGGACAGCGCGCCGGTGAAGTCTCGCGCGTGATTCCGGCTGTGAGCATAGCCCGCAGCGGCAAGACCATCGCCGCCTCGGCGAAGACCGCCGTGGATTGGCAAGACTTGGTGAATACGCAGGTGAATGCGCGCGCGCGCATCGCGCTGGATGACGGTTCGGTCCTGAACGTGGGTTCGGAATCGTCCATGAAGGTGGTCAAGCACGACGCGGGAGCGCAGCAGACCGAACTGGAGCTGACCTACGGGAAGCTGCGGACGCAGGCGCAAAAGATCGCCAAACCGGACGGGAAATTCGAGGTGCGCACACCGGCAGGGGTCGCAGGTGTGGTGGGAACCGATTTTTTTGTGGAATATGCGAACGGTACGATGAATGTGATCGCGTTCGAAGGACTGGTGAAGGTCTGCAACCTGGCCGGAGTTTGCGTGATCGTCAAGGCCGGGCAGATGACCAGTGTGCGCAGCGGAGACAATTCCGGGCCGCTGCCGCCGCAGCAGGCGACGCTGGATCTGTTGGTGGCTTCGAGCAAGGATACGGATCCAGGAGCCTTCTCGGGCGCGACCGGGGCGGGGGCGCACCTTGGTGTTTGGGGGACGGTCGGAATCGTCGCGGGAGCCGTCGGAGTTGGTTTGGGTGTTGGGTTGACACGTGGAGGGGGTACCCGGGTGATAGTGCCGCCGCCAAAGGGCTGCACGGCGAACTGCGGCTGATAGCCGCGTAGTTCAGCAAAATTGCGCTTGTCTTAAGCGCTGGCAATTCCAACCGCCGAGGCCTTCCGTTCTTGCGCGGGTGCAACGCTCCGTGAGGTCAGACCGTCTAAGATAGTGTTGTTTGAACCGCGACTCCCCAACGTGCCGCGCTTGGTGCGCTGCTGTGCGGTGGCGTACACTGAATGTTTAGCGGTCCCTTCAAATTGCAAGTGAGGCTTCCTTTGACTCATTCGTATGGTAATCGTTCAGTTCCGATCTTCTGTGGGCTTATTTTGCTTGCCACCCTGGCCCTGGCCACGGTGCAAGCGGCGCCGCCGGATTCGCAGGCGAAGCGCTCGCCGCTGCTCGCGGCACTGCAAGCGGAGCTGGAACGCTCGATGAAGACGTTGAGCGCGCTGGACCCTCCGGCCTACTACATGGGTTATACGATCACGGAGACGCAGCGCGCGGATGTGTCCGGTTCGAACGGGGCATTGCTCAACAGCAACGAAGCCCGCAACCGCTGGCTGGAGGTTTCGCTTCGAACGGGAAAGTACGAGCTGGACAATTCGCACAAGGTCGGAGAGCGGCAGATGGCAAGCGGCGGGCCGGGCACGTCCGTGCCCATCGACGATGACGCCGAAGTGGTGCGCCGGGCAATTTGGCTGGAGACCGACAAGCAATACCGGGCCGCATCCGAGGCGCTGATCAAGATCAAGACGGGCAAAGAAATAAAAGTAGAAACGGCGGAAGGGCGCGCACCGGACTTTTCGCGGGAAGAGGCTCACACTTTCATCGGACCCCAGGCTTCCCTCGCCGTGGACCGCAAGCCGTGGGAGGAAAGAGTCCGCGCTTATACAAAAGCCTTTCGCGAATCGCCAGCGATCATCAATTCCATCGTGACGTTCACGGCGCAAGCGCAAAACGCCTATCAAGTGACCAGTGAAGGGACGCAACTGCAATTCGGGCAGATTCGCTACCGGCTGGAGCTGTTCATCCAGGGCAAGGCGCCGGACGGCATGGACATCGACCGCTACTACAATTTCGATTGGGTCGACCCCAAAGACGCGCCGGACGACAAAGCCGTCTACCTAGCGGAAACAACGATGCGCAAGGAATTGGAAGGGCTGGTCGCCGCTCCCATCAACGATCCGACGGTCGGGCCGGCCTTGCTGACAGGACGCGCCGCGGCGGTGTTTTTCCACGAAGTCTTTGGCCATCGCGCCGAAGGCCACCGCCAGAAAGATGTGAGCGAGGGACAAACATTTTCGAAAAAAGTAGGCGAGCAGATCCTTCCGGAATTTCTGAGCATCACCGACGACACGACCATGAAGAAGCTTGGAAAGCAGGACCTCCTGGGCTACTACCAGTTCGATGATGAAGGCGTGCCGGCGCAGCGCGTAGCGCTGGTGGATCACGGTGTGCTGAAGAATTTCGAGATGTCGCGGTCGCCGCTGGTCGGGTTTCCCCGTTCGAACGGCCATGGCAGGCGGCAACTCGGAGCAACGCCGGTTTCGCGGCAGGGCAACCTGATCGTGCAAAGCAGCAAGACGGTGACCAACGCGCAGCTGCGCGCCATGCTGATTGAATTGATCAAAACACAGGGCAAGCCGTTTGGGTTGTTGATCGACGACATCGCCGGCGGATTTACGTTCACCGGACGCGGACAGCCGCAGGCGTTCCAGGTGCTGCCCCTGGTGGTTTACAAGGTTTATGCCGACGGGCGGCCTGACGAATTGGTGCGGGGGGTGGATATCGTCGGCACGCCGCTGGCCGCGCTGACGAAGATCGTCGCGACTGGCGATACACCGGAAGTTTTTAACGGCTATTGCGGCGCGGAATCGGGATCCGTTCCCGTTGCCGCCGCATCGCCCGCGATTTTGACTTCGGAATTGGAAGTACAGAAAAAAGAGAGTTCGACGGACCGGCCGCCGATTCTGCCGCCGCCCGCACACGATGTAATCACGACCGGAGGAATGCAGTGAGGCAAGCAGAGAGAATAACAGGACTGATTTTGCTTTTGGCGGCGACGGCGTCCGGAGCGGCCGCGGGGGCGCAGGTTCCGCAGGATAACGACCACACGCTGCAAGCCATGCGCGATGAGATGGCCCGCGCGAAGACGCGGCTAGAACTGAAAATTCCGAACGTCGACCAACCGGTGCGGCCGTACTACGTCGAATATCGATTGCTCGATCTTGAGGTGCGCGAGGTCGTCGCGGAATTCGGCACATTGTTCTCCAGCACGCATACGCGGAACCGCTTCATGGACGTGGAAGCGCGTGTCGGGAGCTACAAGCTGGACAGCTCGAATTTTGTAAGCGACGACGGCTTCCGCGGCTTCATCGGACCGACCGGCTCCGTGGGAATCGATCGCGATTACGATTCGCTGCGGCAGGACTTGTGGATCGCGACCGATCAGGCTTTCAAAGAAGCGGTGGAGACATATTCGCGGAAACAGGCGTATCTGAGCAGCCTGGCGAGGCAATCGGACATCGACGATTTCGCGAAGGCCGAGCCGGTGCAACTCATCGAACCGCTGGAGACCCCGGATTGGACCAGCCGCAACTGGGACCAGGAAGCGCGCGAGACGTCCGCAGCGCTGCGGGCATTTTCCGAGATTCACGAATCGCGGGTGACCTATTACCTGGTCTACGCGACGGAATATCTGCTCACCAGCGAAGGAACAGAAATCCGACAGAATCGTCATTTTGCAGCGATCGAAGCAGGAATGAGCGCCCTGGCCGACGATGGCGTGCCGTTGAACCATTTTTATGCGGCGTACATGGCGCGGCCGGCCGACCTGCCCAGCGTTGAGACGGTGCGCAAGGGATTGAATGTTGCTGGTACTGAGCTCATGGCTCTGCGAGCCGCGCCTCCGGCGCAGGACTATACCGGTCCCGTTCTTTTCGAGGCCCGCGCTGCGGCGCCGATGGTGGCGCAAGTGCTTGGTCCTGCGTTGAACGGCGCGCGGCCTCCCATTTCCTTCAGCCCGGTGATGGAACAGATGCTAAGTGGTTTGGGGGGAAAGAGCGATTGGGTGTCGCGGCTTGGTTCGCGCGTATTGCCATCCGGCGTGTCGGTGGTGGATGATCCGGGCGCAAAGGATTTCAATGGCACGCCGCTGATTGGCGGCTACACCGTGGACAATGAGGGTGTGCGCCATCAGAAAGTCACTCTGGTGGAGAACGGCAACCTGAAGAGCGAACTGATGTCCCGCAGGCCCGGGCCGGACTCCAATGAATCCAACGGACACGGCCGCGCCGCGTTCTTAAACGATGCCAAGCCGACGATGAGCAATCTGTTCTTTTCCTCGGCGGAAACACTTTCCGCGGAAGAGATGAAGAAGAAATTTCTGGACACTTGCCGCGCGGAAAAGCTGGCCTATTGTCTGGTCGTGCGCGAAATGGACAATCCCGCGCTGAGCCTGCTGCACCAGGAAGATTTCTCCGAACTTCTGGCAAGTTACGGCGGCGGCGCGGGGACCGGTGATCGCCTGCCGCTGGTCGTTTACCGAATCTATCCGGAAACCGGACGGGAAGAGATGATCCGCGGCTCGCGCATCATTGGATTGAACTCGCGCGCGTTGCGAAACCTCGCCGGAATCGGCAACGATAGTTTCGTCTACAACTACATGCAGAGCCAGATGAACGGATTTGCCGGCACGGCGCTGGGGGCGTTTGGCTCGGCACAACTTGGCTTACCGGCCTCGGTGGTGGCGCCGTCGCTGCTGTTCGAGGAATTGGAAGTGCGCGGGGCGCGCGGAGAAGCCAAGCGGCTGCCGCTCT
>DATNLB010000029.1:0-6000 GCA_035603095.1 Candidatus Acidiferrales bacterium | reverse complement strand
GGTCCCTGGCAATTCTTCGTCGCTCCTCGTCCTGCAAACGCAAGAGCTGGCCTGAAAGGCGCCGCAGCTCGTCTTCGGCCCGTTTTCGATCTTCAATATCGGTGTTCGTCCCGTACCACCTTACGATGCGTCCTTCCGCATCGCGCAGCGGTACGCCACGCGCCAAGAACCAACGGTACGTCCCGTCGGCTCCGCGGTGGCGTTCTTCTTGCTCGTAGGTCGTCCCATATGTCACAGACTCCTGCCAGGCTTTTAGCACCCGTTCCCGGTCGTCAGGATGAAGAATGCTCTGCCAGCCGGCCCCTTGCAATTCTTCCAGCCCGAGCCCCATGTAGGAGCGCCAACGCTCGTTGCAATAGTCCAGTGTGCCGTCAGGCGGGCCGCTCCAAATCTGCTGTGGGATCGCATCGAGCAGCGTCCGCGACCGGCTTTCCGCCTGCTTGCGGTCCTCAATATCGATGGATACTCCGTACCATTTGACGACATTTCCCTGCTCGTCGCGGAGAGGCACGGTTCGAACCAGGAACCAGCGATATTCCCCGTCAGCCCGCCGCATCCGTAGTTCATCCTCGGAGGGCTTCCCAGCGGCGAAGTCCGAGAACCATTTTTCCAAGACTCGCGGTAGGTCTTCGGGATGAACTGGGCCCGTCGGGTTTTCAATTTCCTCCTCCAAAGAGAGGCCCGTATAGTCCATCCAAGTCTGATTGACGAAATCACAGGCGCCGTCCGGCTGGAGGGTCCAAACCATCGTGGGGATTGTGTTGATAACAAGCCGGATGCGATCTTCGGCCCTCTTCAGATCTTCGATGTCGCTGGTCGTTCCATACCATTTGACGATGTTGCTCTGCTCGTCCCGCAGCGGCACGGCGCGAATTAGGAACCAGCGATACTGCCCGTCAGCCCTGCGGAGACGCGCCTCCTTCTCAAAGGGTTTCCCAGCCGCCAAAGCCTCGCGCCATTCCTCCATCAAGCGGTCGTCAGGATGGAAAGCATTATTCATCCATCCCCAGCCCATCCCGTCCTCCAAGGAAAGGCCCGTATATTCCCGAAAATTTCGGTTGAGGAAATCGGCCGAACCATCAGGCAATTTGCGCCAGACTATTGTGGGAATTGTGTCGATGATGAGCCGTAGGCGCTCTTCGATAGTATTCGACGCTTCGTCAGCATCGCTGTGGCGCGTGTTAGCTCCGGTTTGGCTCATGGTGCCCTCCACCAGACCCCACCTAGCAGTTGTCAGGGCATTTGTTCCTCTTCATGGCGGGAACTCCTGTCTTTCAATGGGAGCCGAATACTTGTGATATCACTACTTCGTTGCGCCGATAGTACTCCAAGTGAGGGGGGGCAAACCAATACGTGATTTGCGGTACGTAGTTCCCGGCATTGCGCGCAACGGCGTGAGGTCCCATAAACAGGTGGCCGTGCAGAAATCTTAGCGCGAGGGCGATACCGGCAATTACCGGCGCAAGCCAAAGCCTCAACTCACGCCGCTGAACGCGTGTGATTGGATTGAACTTTATGGTTGAAAAAAGAATAGAGAATTCGGGGCCGGATACCAAATTTCGGGCCGCTCCGGCTTCTCTCGCGGTTCCAAAGCAGTCCGTTCGCAAGGGGAGAGACGGCGTGGAAGAATTTTTGATCTGCAAGAATGAAAAATGTCGATTTCTGATTTCCCTTCGAGAAGGTAACAAACTCTTGCGCCGCTCGGAGCTCGTTCTGAGCACATGTCCGGAGTGCAATCACGAATGGTCAGGCTCCTGCCCCTTCTGTCTTCAAACTCTAGCGGTCGTTTGGCAAAACAAAGTCCCCAGCTGTTTACATTGCAATAGATCGCTGCAACCCGAGGGGCACGTAGAATAGATTGCTTGCCGAAATTTTTCTGTGCGGAAGAGACATGGATAAAGCACAAGGCTCACGATCCTTAGCACTCTTGAAGTTTCTCAAGAAGCGCTGAAAGTCGCGTCCGAGACGCGGACCTTGGTGCTGCACATTCACGAAGCCGGCAGGCCGGGAGCTGACCCTCTACCTGGGCGCGGGAGCCATATACGCCTGCCGATGGTCGACGCGATACGAATTGACAGGAGCGTTACGCGCCGAGACCTGTGAGACGGAAACGCGGACCTCGATGGAATGCTCGCTGCCGTCGAGTGCGGGTGTTGCGAATGCCAAACTGTATTCATGACGGACGAGTTCCGCGATTTCCGCATACACGGAACTGAATTCGTTTTTATTCGATGGGAAATAAGCACGCCCGCCTGTAGATTCAGCCATCCGCTTTAGGAGTAAGTCCGCTTGTTCGAACTGCTGCGCTAGTTGAGCGGAATTGTTCGCGGGTGATTTCTGCTTTTTGGCGGGCTGCGGATTTTGCAATCCCTCGGTCAATGAGATGGCGAAAAGCCGGACATCGCTGGTCTTGAGTTGTTGAAGAACCATTGCCGGTTCATTCGAAGCGGAAGTATCCACACCCGTAGAGAGCAGGACAATCGTTTTCTTGCCTTGAACTTGTGCGAGCCATTCGAGAACCTTGGAAACACTGGAAGCCAGATTCAATGAGCCGAAACCTAGATTGAAGCGCAGTTGCGCGAACGAGGCCGCGAGGGCCTGTTTGTCCGGAGTGAAATCGAGAATGGCCTGAGGCGCCTCCGCATATTTCATTATCGCGACGCAATCGCCTGCGGACAAACCATCGAGCAAGGCGTGGGCGGCTTGCAAATGGCTGCTCTCGAGAAGATAGACGGCAGGTCCGGCCTCGATGAGGAGTAGCACTTGCGCCGGCTCCTCGATGGCGGCAAAACCAGTGAGTGGCTGCTCTATCCCATTATCAAACACACGAAAGTCTTCGCGAAGCAGGCCTTCGACGAAATGACCGCGCGAATCGGTGACGATCACTCCGACATTTACGCGGTCAACGCTGACGTGAATTGTTTGGCTTGGTTGTTGCGGATTTTCCTGGGCATCGGCGAAAGAACACGCGCAGAGCACGGCGGGAAAGAGCGCCGCCCGCACAAGACGAAAAAAGTTCATCGCTCCGCTATTCAACCCACTGGTCCCAATGGATGCCCTTCGAATCCTTCCACGAGACGCTCGAAGAGTAATGAAGGTGCCGCGCGAAGACTTGCGGATCGATCCGCGCGAGCCAGTCGGGAGCCAGGGACGGCACGGCATCTTTCGAGGCGTTCACGGTCTTTGCGACCGGGCTTTTCTTCGCCTCCTCGATCCAACGATCCTTCAGTGCCTGCCAATCGACTCTTTGAAAATCCAAAAAGCTCAAGCTATTCAGCTTCTCCGGAACCTTCGCGCGGTCCACCTCCATGGCCACGGCCGCTGGCCCTTTCGCGCGAGTTGCAAGCACTTCGCGCAGCGTCTCGATCCGGCTCGCCCCGATGACCATATCCGGCGTGACCGCCAGATTGAAAAAATTCCATTGTGTCACTCCCGCGCTCTCTTGTTTTCCCCCGAGCGAAATCTTCAAAAATGTGACGTCGCCCTCGTTGCGCTCCGAAGTGAGCTGCTCGGCGGCGATCGTCCGAAACAGTTTGAGCGCCTCCGGCTTTTTGCGAATCCCGAAAAAATAGACTTGCTTTGCCGTGTCCATCGACGGACTTGTTTGCATGGTCGCGACTTCGCCGGTGAGCAGCGCAATTGCCTCCGCCGGCGGCATTCCCAGCTTCTGCTGTGCAATCGCTTCGAACATATCGACGTTGCCCTGTTGAGCCTGCGGAAACGCCGCCCGTGTCACTCTCTTCACCGTTTCGTAGATTCCAGAAAAATTGAATTGCGTCGAATTATAGAAAACTGCGCGCCCAGGTACGAGCGCCAGCGAAGCAGGCGACCGCTGTCCGGCGGCCCAGATGTCAAAGGGCGTTCCGGGAGCGGCATCGCCCAGGATCGCGGCCCGCACGTGTGTCTTTGTGCCTTCGAATGTGATGTGGCCGTTGAGAGAATGCACGGCGTCGAGTCTGGCAGCGTCGAGGAGCGGGCGCACTTGGAAATTTCCTGCTTTCGAATCCGTCGCGAGATTTTCCAGGTCGGGAATGCGCAGAAAGAATTCCAGCAAGCCGCTTCCGAGGTTCGCTTGCGCTTCCTGATAAGCGGCGGATTGCGCCAGAGACGCCGCTCCGGAAACTTTGCCGTCGAGGCGGCTGAGTATTTCTTCCATCACGGATCGTTCACCGGCACTGACGGCGTACTTGCCATGCTCGGCCCAATAGCTGACTCCCTTCTTGCCCTCTGCCCTGAGGACTTGAACGCTTCCGATGGTGATTTGCGAGAGGAGAGGCGCATCTTTTTCCGCAGCGCGCAGGCGAAGAATCGCTTTCGCAAGCAGACCTTCCTTGCCGGTGCGGTCATAGACAAAAAACATGCCGTTCCAGGCGGGCGATTTCGCATCCGCGGCTGCGCCTGCATTCGAAACGGTTCGCTTTACAGGTTCGCTCAGATAACCAAGCGTAAATGAATTTTCCAGTAGCGCTGCATATTCCTGAATCTCTTCCGCGGTCAGTTTTTCTTTTGGCGATTTTTCCGCCGGAGACCCGATCAGATTCGAAGCGATCGCCGAACGCACGGGAGCAAAATCCGCATCGTCCCAGAGTGCGAGGAGGGAGTTTGTTTTTCTCGCTTCGGGACCGGGGACCCCGCGCCAGACCAAGTAGAACGCGGTGCGCGGCGACATTTGCGCGGGTTCGAGCGGAGCTTGCGCGCGCGCCGAGTCCGGCACGGTGGCAACGACGAGAGCCGCAATCGGCAAGAGGATGCGAAGGCTCAGTGCCTTCATCGGAGTGCTCCACGACAGATGGGTAAAGGAAAGGAGTAACCTTTTAATGCTAGCGCGGCGGGCGAAAAGGCAGAAGCCCCGTCCCGCGCTGAGTTTCCAGAACGCGAGACAGAGCTTCGTCGGATCGAAAATCAAAAACGCTACGTAACCGAGTTTTTTCGGAACGAAAATCGCACTACCGTTTCGACAAAACAAAAATAGTACTTATACATAACTAGTTATCTATATAGTTATATTTACTCTGGTTTTGTGGGAGGGGAGGTTGCCGCCGGTGCCGCCGCAGCGGCCGGGGGAGCGGCGCCGCCTTCCTTGGGGGTCGCGAGATAGCCGGTGATCTGATTTTTGCCGACGTCGAAAACGACGATTTCGTAGGGGGCCATGCGAGAGCTGCCTTTCACATAGAACTGAACCGGTTCGCCGGAAGTTTTATCCTTTTTTTCGATGGTCTTGTCGTCAGCTATGACGGTCACGGTGTATTTTGCTTTTTTCGGATCGGTCTTGTTCAGAGACATCTGCACCGGGCCGACGCGCTGCGCGTTCTTGGATTTTTGCAGGGAGAACTCGTAATAGTTGCGGTCGCCCCTGCGCCTGAGGTCTTCCAGGTCATCCCGGTTGTGCGCGATGAGGCCGCTCATGACGTTCATGTCGCCCAAGCTGCGCTCGAGTTTGCCTTTGGTGGCTTCCAAATCGGTTTTTGTGGCTTCGATGTCTTTTTTGGCGCCGCCGACCTCGGTGGCCACCGCGCCGATTTTTTCCTCGTTTTCCCTTTGAGCCTGCGTGAGCTGCGTCGTGAGTTTCTCGTCGGACGCTTGCTGTTCCTTGCGGATAGATTCGGCGCGGCTCTTGGCCTGCGCGAGCTCGGACTGCGTCAAGCCGACTTTTTGCGTGGTGAATTCCATCTTGCTCTTCAAATCGGCGATGCGCGAGTTCGCCTGGTCGAGCTGGGCGATGAGAATCTTGCTCTGATCCTGCTGCTTGGCAAGGTCCTGGCTCATGCGCGACTGCGCGGAATAGCCGGCAATGCCCAGCACGGCCAGCGCGGCGATCACGACGCCGAACAACACGGCGATCCACCGCGGCGTACCGGTGGATTCGTACTGATACGATTCCTGCGGGCTCGGTATGTTTGGAGAAATGCTCATTCCCCCTCCTCTGAAATAACTGCGACCCCCGTCGATGCCATTAACATGAAATTATGGCCTGCAATCGCCCGTCTGTCCACCGGGCGG
>DATNLB010000032.1:0-5994 GCA_035603095.1 Candidatus Acidiferrales bacterium | reverse complement strand
AGGCGCCGAGGCAAACCTTATGTCGCTGAAAATCATGGTTGTCGACGACGAGCCCCTGAGCCTCCAACTCATCCGGTCTCTTGCCGCCCCCTCCGGTCATACGGTCTTAACGTTTGGAGACAGCCAGGAGGCCGGGGAACGGGCAGAGAAACAGCGGTTCGATGTGTCCTTCGTGGGCATGCGCATGCCGCAACTGGACGGACTCGAGCTGGCCCGCCGAATCCGCAACTCAGAAGCTAACCGCGAAACCACCATCGTGATGCTCAGCGCCACGGACGACATTGGCAACGTACGCAAGGCTTTCGGCGAGGGCGCCGACTTCGTTCTCAGCAAGCCCTTGACGGCGGCTCGCCTCCGCCCGATGCTGGCCGCTATGGACTCGTCCGGGTGGAAAGGCAAAAGGCACGCGGCCCGTCTGCCCCTCTTTACCGAAGTCGTCTGTAACTGGGGTGGCCGGCAGATTCCCTTGCGCAGCATGAATATCAGCGAAAGCGGAATGCTGCTGCAACCCACGGTGGATGCAGAGGTGGGCCAGGAAGTAACCTTGGAGTTCAAGATCGCGGAAGTTCGTACTTCGCTGAACGTGCTTGCCCGGATCGCACGTAAAGAGGGAACGGAGCGCGTAGGCATGGCCTTCATAGGTCTCGCGCCGGAAGATCTCAACGCCATCCAGCTTTACGTCATGGGACGCCTGCAGGAACATACGCCTTCACGGGACTTCTCGGGAATCGGAATGCGCAGATTGTTCAATCCGTAAGACGAAAATTCTCGAGTCCAGCAGCTTCCGGAACTTTACTCCCTCACCAGATAAGATCCGCATTCGCAAGCACAGTTTCTTGTTGCCTCTTTCCGGGGCTTGCTACAATTGCCGTGTTAGAGTTGGGCAGAACGGGACGCGTTTTGGGAACGGCGCCCGCGGCAGACCATTTCCCTGCGAACCTATCACGAGTGGCCGGACGGAAAACGCGCGATCCACCTCTGCGCGCGCCGGCCCCGGCCAGGTCGGGGCCGCTAGAAACGAGGAGAGAAGCATGGCTGGATACGGCGGCGTAGACTTTATCGATTTTGATTCGCAACTGAACGATGAAGAAAAACTGGTGCGGCAGACGGCGCGGCAATTCGTCGAAAACGAAATCATCCCGATCATTGAAAAACAGAACCGTGAGGGCGTTTTCCCGAAGCATCTCGTGCCGCAGCTCGGCGAGCTGGGATTTTTTGGCGCGAACCTGCACGGGTACGGATGCGCGGGAATGTCCAACGTGGCGTATGGATTGATGACGCAGGAGCTGGAGCGCGGAGATTCCGGGTTGCGCAGTTTTGTTTCGGTGCAGAGCGCGCTGGTGATGTATCCGATTTATTCGTATGGCAGCGACGCGCAGAAAAATAAATGGCTCCCGCTCCTGCAGCAGGGCAAAGCCGTCGGCTGCTTCGGCCTGACCGAACCGCAATTCGGATCGAATCCGGGCGGAATGCTGACGCGCGCGGTGAAGAAGGGCAACAAGTACATCTTGAACGGCGAGAAGATGTGGATTACGAGCGGGTCGATTGCGGACGTGGCGGTGGTGTGGGCCAAGACCGAGGACGACAAAATCCGCGGATTCCTGGTGGAAAAAAGCGCGCCCGGATTCAAGACCTGGGACGTACACGGGAAATGGTCGCTGCGCGCTTCGGTGACGTCCGGACTATCTTTCACGGATTGCGAAATTCCGGAAGAAAATCTGCTGCCCGGCGTTTCCGGCTTGAAGGGGCCGCTGAGTTGCCTGAACCAGGCGCGCTATGGAATCGGATGGGGCGCGCTGGGTGCCGCGATGGCGTGTTATGACACGGCCTTGCAATACGCCAAGACACGCAAGCAATTTGCGAACAAGCCCATTGCTTCACATCAACTAGTGCAGGAGAAACTGGCGTGGATGATCACGGAGATTGTGAAGGGACAATTGCTGGCGCTGCACGTCGGCCGGTTGAAGGACAACGGCCGGGTCGACCCATCGCACATCTCCATGTTGAAAATGAACAACGTGGCGATTGCGCTGGAAACGGCCCGCAAGGCCCGCGACATTCTCGGCGCCAACGGCATCGTGGACGATTACTGCATCATGCGGCACATGAACAATCTCGAGAGCGTGTCTACCTACGAGGGGACGAACGACATTCACAAGCTGGTGATCGGCGAGCGAATTACTGGGATTGCAGCGTTCGTGTAGAGCGCTATGTGACTAGGACTCGTGACTGGCTACTGGTGAAAACCTTCTGCTGAACGCGGCGGGAGCGCCTCCACATTCCCGAGCCGACCAAGCAGGAACTTGCGCGAATCTTGTATGCTGTGGGGCGCAGCATGCTGCGCCACTACAAGGAGCATCGTCCTATGCGTCCACCTGCCAACAATTTGGCTCGATTCTTCCTCTGTTCGATTGCAGCACTGCTTATAACTCTCGCGGGCAGCAGCGGAATTCTTCGCGCGCAGCAGAAAACCGCGCCTGCGCAAGAGAAGCCGAAGATTCGCGCGATCACGGCGTTCATTAATCTGGATCGGGCGCAGTACAAGGAGCAGGTAGCGGACGCGTTGAAAATGCTCAGACGCGCGCAAACCGTGTTTGAATCGCGCGGATACCAAGTCCAAACAATCCGCATTGCGACGCAGCCGTTTCCGGAATACACAAAGGGATTGACGACCGAGCAGGCGGTCGCTTTTTTCAAGCAATACGACGCGCTGGCGGCAACGGAAAAGTTTGCGGCATCGATTGGCCCCGCGATGGTGAACGCCGGGGACAGCGATTCGCAAGCGAACCTGCTAGCAGAAATCCTGAGCAACACGAAAACGCTGAATGCCAGCCTGGTGGTCGCGAGCGAAGACGGCGTGAACTGGAAAGCGGTGGGCGCGGCGGCTCGGGTGATGAAGAAACTCGAGGAGACGGAGCACAGCCAAGGCAATTTTCATTTTGCGGCGATCGCGATGGTGCCGCCGCTGACGCCGTTTTTTCCGGCGGCGTATCACACCGGATTCGGGCATCAATTCGCGATCGCGCTGGAATCGGCAAACGTCGTGGCCGCGGCGTTCAAAGACGCGCCGGATCTGGCGGCAGCGAAACAGCGGCTGACGGATTCGCTCGCGGCTAGCGCGTTTGACATCGAGCGGCACGCGGGGCGCGTCGATCAGGACACCGGCTGGACGTATATGGGGATCGATCTTTCGCCGGCGCCGTCGGGAAATGTTTCGATTGGCGCGGCCATCGAGAATCTGACGACGCAGCCCGTGGGCATGAGTGGAACGCTGACGGCGGCGGCGACGATTACCGCGGCGGTCAAAGACGTCAAAGTGAAGCAAACCGGATATACCGGCTTGATGCTTCCCATCCTGGAAGATTCGCGGCTGGCGCAGCGTTGGAGCGAAGGGCATATTTCGATTGATGCGCTGCTTAGTTATTCGGCGGTGTGCGGCACGGGCCTCGACACCGTTCCGCTGCCCGGCGACATCACCGCGGACCAACTCTCCCTCATTATCGGGGACATGGCCAGCCTGGCGTTCAAGTGGCACAAGCCGCTTTCGGCGCGGCTGCTGCCCGTTCTTGGCAAGGGCTGGGGCGAAATGACGGAGTTTGACGATCCGTTCCTGGTGAATGCGAAGCTGCAATCTTTGGACGTGAAGTAAGTTTTTAGTCCGCGCCATCCGTCGGTCCCATCCGGCCTCTATCCATTGGTATAGATTCATGGTATATACCATGGAGAGGAGAACGCCGATGGCCAGGAGCGGGGTGGCGAAATTGTTTCGCAACGGGCGCAGCCAGGCGGTGCGGCTGCCGAAGGAGTTCCGCTTTGAGGGTGATGCGGTGCGCGTGCGGCGAGTGCCTGAGGGCCTTCTGCTGGAGCCAATGATTTCCGACACGGCAAAGTGGTTTGCCGCGATGGACCGCAGACGCGGGGAGCCGTTCCTGAAAACGGGGAGAAAACAACCCAAGGCGCCGAAGCGGCGCATTTTCGATTGATTGCCGCCACCATGGACTATTTGCTTGATACCCATGCCTGCATTGCGCTGAACAAGGGCGAGCCTGCATCAGTTCGAGCGCGATTCGACAAAGCTGTCCATGCGGGCGCGCAGGTCTGGGTCCCGGCAGTCGTCTTGTATGAGCTTTGGTACGGCGTGGCCAAAAGTGCAAGACCAAAGGAAAACGCTGAAGACCTGACAACTTTTCTGTCGGGTCCCGTGCGGGTCCTGGGTTTTGAAGAGGAAGACGCAAGGGAGGCAGGGGATGTACGAGCTTCACTGGAGCGGATTGGAAAACCGATCGGCGCGTATGACTTGTTGATAGCGGGACAGGCGCTAAGCCGGAAACTGACGCTGGTCACTGCCAATACGAAAGAATTTGCGAGAGTGAAGAGTCTTGTCTGGGAGGATTGGGGCAAAGGCTAGAAAAAGGAGCTCGGGCGTTTGCGTGGCGGATTATGCCCGGGCGCGGGGTGGGCATGGAAATGGTCAGATTTCGCTGGCACGCGCAACTTAAAACCCTATTGCCAGCGGAGCGCCACCGCCGGGTCCACGCGCAATGCGCGCCAGGCGGGGATCGCTGCCGAGGCCAGTGTGACTAACGCCGTAAATACAGCCGCCACGGCATACACCTGCGGATCAGCCGGACCCACCCCCACCAGCATCGCCGCCATAACGCGCGCCAGCGCCGCAGCCGCCAGCGAGCCCACCATCAGGCCTGCCGCCGCGAATGCGATCCCTTGCCGGATCACCAGCCGCATGATGTCCCTTGGCTGTGCGCCTAGCGTCACACGAATCCCAATCTCGCCGGTCCGCTGCGCCACTGCATAGGCCATCACGCTGTACAGGCCGATTGCTGCCAGCAGCAACCCCAGCCCGCTCAGCACGCTCAAGAGGCTCGCCGCAATCTTCGCGCCGAAGAGCGACGCCGCCACGTACTCGGTCATCGGCTCAGCATCGAAGATGGTCAGCGCCGGATCAATCGCCGTTGCCTCGCGACGCAGCGCCGCAATCGCTTCGTTCACCGGTCCGGAGGTTCGCACATCGAACGTCAAACCATACTCCGGCCGGAAAATCTGCCGGATGGGAATGTAAAAATACGGCTGCGGACTCTCCGTAACGCGGTGATACTTGCTATCTTTAGCTACCCCCACGATCGTGAACCATTGGCCCCATCCATGCACCTTGCGCCCAATCACGCTGCGATTGGCCAGGAAGCGCCGCACAAACTCCTGGTTGACGATCATTACCTTTAGGGAAGTGGCATCGTCGCGCAAGTCGAAATCGCGTCCGCCCACCAGCGGTATCTTCATCGTCTCGAAGTAGCCAGGCGATACCAGGTCCCGATAGATCTTCATATTCTCGTTTGGGCCGGGAACATAGCCTTCCACCTCAAGCGTTTCCCAGTTTCCGCCGCTAAATCCCAAAGGCGGTGAGTCGTCGTAGCTGACCGCGGTCACTCCCGGCTGCCGCTCCAACTGCTCGCGGAGACGGCGGCAGTAACTGTCGGTCTGCCGCGCATCATAGTTGGCCGAGGAAAAATCGAAGCGCGCCAGCGCCACACCGTCCGGCTTGAAACCGGGGTTGATGGCCCGCGCGGTTTGGAAACTCTTCAGAAATAATCCCGCGCCCACCAGGGCCACTACCGCCAGAGCCACCTCGGAAGTCACCAGCAGCCCGCGTAACCGGTGGGAATGCGCGCCGGAACTCCCGCTGCGGCCGCCCTCCTTCAACATCTCGTTGACGTTGGCGCGCGAAGCGTGTAGTGCCGGAGCCAGTCCCGCAAGAATCGCGACGCCAAATGCCAGCGCCACGGTGAATGCCAGGACCTGCCCGTCCAGCGGCGGTTGCAACATTGCCGGCCTCGCGACTGCGGGAAGCAACCAGCGCAGCGCGCCGCCCAGCAAGTTTGCCAGTATCAAGCCGCACACCGAGCCGGCCACCGCCATCAGCAGGGTTTCGGTGAGAAGTTGCTGTATCAGTCGCGTGGGCCGGGCGCCCATCGCCAGCCG